>NZ_JBEXKB010000005.1:66142-229734 GCF_040609455.1 Kitasatospora sp. NPDC004669 | reverse complement strand
GCATGGCCTGTAGGTCCATGGACTGACCATCACCCCAACGGCCATGGTCAGTCAGCTACTTGGCCGAATAGGTCGAGAATCATGACCGAGCCCTGCTCAAGGTGTCAGACATGAGGGGGCCTCCAGGCTCCGAAGAGAACGGACATGGGGTCCCCGGCCGGGGATGGGCAGCGTCGCTGCCCGGCCCGCGCAGTGCGCAGCCGCGTCGTTCGGGCCAGCTCCATGGAGGCTTGGTTGCGCGCCTGAAGTCAAGGACTCCACGATGGTCAAATCACCGAGGATTATGGGCATTTGCCATCGTGCAACTGAACCGCGGACTGTTCTTTGTCCGGTCGGCTGAGGCGGGATGGGGCCATCATTGGGTGTCAATGCAGTGCGCTTCGAGGTAGGCCTGCACTTCCTTGGTGGGTTTGGCCCCGGGCCCGGCAATGGCGGTGAGCATGGGCAGTATCTCGCGGGCGACTGCTGCGCGTTCGGCCGGATCCGGAATGTCCCGCCAGTCGGCCAGCGTGTGCTTGGCGCTGGCTCGGGCTCGGGGGTCGCTCACGCCTGAGGCGACGACGTGGAGGCCTGCCGTGTGGAGGTGCCAGCGGGCGGCCTCCGTGTGGTGTCCCTGGCGGCGGGCGATCAGGCCGCGCAGCTCGCGCACGCTGGCAATATTGGAGTCGGCGGGACCGAGTGCGGCGGTGACGTTCTGGTCGAACAGCCCGGCGTCCTGGGCCGCAAGCGCGAGTTCGGCATCGGTGCACGGGCGGTTGAGGCACGTGGCCAGCTCGGCGAAGCGGCGGGCGAAGTCGTCCGCCGACGAGTTGCCCGGCAGGCTCGCCCGGGCTGCCGCGAACACCGCCGGCTCCTCGTAGCCCAGGGCTTCCTCGTCGTCCGCCCAACCGCTCTCGTCCGCGACGGCCCAGAAGTCAGGCGTCACGGTGCCCCACGGGCGGGCCGGCTGGTCCTCGTGCAGCATCAATACCTCCTGGCTCACCACTGCACCACGCGTACAACATGGGTGATCCGTGTGATCGCCGATGTGCTGTTGCGCCAGCCGCTATAGGCGACCGTGCGGGTCTGGACGCCGGTTCGGGGCGCCTCGACGATCCAGCCATTGCCGACGTACATGGCGACGTGGCCGGGGGAGTCGTCGCTGCCGTCGACGCCGGCATTGAACACCAGATCGCCCGGTTTGACCTCGTCGATGCCCACCCTGGTGCCGATCTTGACCTGCTCGAACGTCGTCCGGGGGATGGTCACTCCGGCGTGTGCGTAGGCCTGCTGCATCAGGCTCGAGCAGTCGCAGCGGCCCTGAGTGTTGTTGCCGAGCGGATCGGTGCAGTCGCCGCCCCACTGGTACCAGCCTCCGCGCTGGGCGAGGGCCCAGGCCACGGCGGTCTTGACCTGCTGGGGGGTGTCGGCGGGCAGTTGGTAGTCCGGGGGAAGCTCGATGGGCACGGTGTCGTCGGCCTGGGTAAACCGGCGGACGTCCGCCATGATCTTTTTGACATAGTCGTACGTCTGGCCCTTCGCAAACGACGCCGGCGGCACCCCTCGGAACTCGTCGACCCTTCCCCAGCCAGCGTTGTAGCCGGCCAGCGCGAGCTCGACCGCGCTGCCGTTGTAGTCCGGGTGCTGCTTGGCGGTCTTGAGTAGGCTGCACATGAAGCGCCCCTGGGCCGCGATGGCATCTCTCGGCTCCCAGACGCTCCCGCCGTTGCCCCATGAAGCCCAGGTCTCCGGGGTGAACTGAGCAATCCCCTGTGCCTGGCCGCTGTTCGCACGGGGGTCGAACGCGGACTCAGCGTTGATCTGGGCGGCCAGTACGCCCGCGCTCAGCCCTTGGTCGCAGTTCGCGGCCGCGTCCTTGATGAACCCCGCGTACTGCTCCGGCACTCCGCCCGGGCCGACGCGCAGGGTGCCGGACGACACCACCGGCGCGACCCCGCCTCCGACAGTGGTGGTGCCCTTGTCGTCCTCAGCGATCGAGATGAACATGACCAGCCCGACCCCCAGCGCGAGCGGGCTCACCGCGACCGCCCCCACGACGGCCACCAGCCCAGCTTTGATGCGCACTCAGACCCCCCTCAGGTCAGAACTCTGCGCGGCGCGGCATGAATGCCCGCCAACAGCCCGGCCGCAAAGCCGGATTCGCCATTCTCACATTGCCGTGCGACACCCCTGTGGCGCGCATCACTGCTGGTGGGAACCCTGCCGCCCATAGGGGTCGTGCCAACTGGCGCATTCCGGCGTCAAACGAATGCACCCTCCCACTGCCCGGGCCGGATGTCACACATGTGATGGATGATCAGGGGATAATCCCCCGGGACATCTGTTCGTCGTCGATATTAGACTGCGCCCGACACGGACGGTGACGGGGGCATGACGGGACCGGCGACCCCCATCCAAGGGGGTGATCACCTGGGCTGTCATGAGTACACGTACTCATGACAGCCCAGGTGGCGGCTCGGGAACCTGGTCACTCGACACGGCGAAACTCGGGGGAACGGTGTGGCACGCAGAACTACTGTCCCGGCGGTGGAACTGCCCCTCCACAGCCGGCTCGTCGTCCCTGTCCTGGCCGCTACGGGCGGCAGCGGGCGGTCCACGGTGGCAGGACTGCTGGGCGCCGCGCTGGCCCGGGCCGCTCCCAGCGTGGTGCTGGACCTCGCCCCGCGCCTGGCCTCACCGTGGCCGGGCTGGACGCGGGAGGCCGGCGCCGGTCTGGCGTCGGTCCCGCCAGACCAGCCGCTGAGCCGCCGCCAGGTCCAGGCCGCGACAGCCCGTATCCCCGGCCTGGGCGGCTCGTCCCTGCAGGTCCTGACCGACCAGCGGGAGTGGAGCGCGCCGCCGCTGCGACTGCCTGACGCCCCGGCTGCCTGGTACCAGCTGGCCGCGATCGGCTGCTGGC
Source organism: Kitasatospora sp. NPDC004669 (assembly GCF_040609455.1). NCBI lineage: Bacteria > Bacillati > Actinomycetota > Actinomycetes > Kitasatosporales > Streptomycetaceae > Kitasatospora > Kitasatospora sp. NPDC004669. The sequence goes on along the minus strand of NZ_JBEXKB010000005.1, from coordinate 226,835 downwards.
AGGCGGTGGTTGCGGACACCTGCCACCCGATGGCGCACGACCTCGTGGCCTCCCGCGCCGCCGGGCGGTCCGGGCTGACCGCCGCCTGGTGCGCGCTGCCGGTGAGCGTGCCGGTGGTGTGCGCCGCCGCCACCGGCTCCGGGATGGCAGCCCTGCAGACCGCGCTGTCAGCGGCCGCCGCCGAGGGGCTGCCGCTGGAACGCATTGTGGTCGCCCTGGTGGCCACCGGGGACGGCCGCGCCCCGGCCCCGGTACGGGCAGGCGAAACGATGCTCGCGCCGCGGGTCGCGGCCGTCGTCCGCGTGCCCTACGACCCGGACCTGCGAGCACACGGCCTGCGCGACGCTTCCCGGCTCAGCACCCGTTCCGTACAGGCCGCCGAGCAGCTCGTCCAGGCCGTCGTCACCTCCGCCCGCGAAAGCTGGGGCGACCCGCTGCCAGCGGCCGCGCAACCTGCCCCGGCCGTCTCTCGAACCCCGTCCCACGTACACCCGACAGAGAAGGTGCTCCTGCCGTGAGCCAGATCCTGCACGTCGTCAACGCCCTGCTGGGCGACCCGCACACCCACATCCTCGCGCAAGACCCGCCGACGCCGAACCCGACGAACCCGATCCCGTCGTTCAAGCCCGAGCTTCCCGCGAACGTCACCAAGCCGACCAGCACGATCCTGGGCTGGGTGGCCGGCGGAGGCCTGGCGCTCGCCGTCCTCGGCGGACTGCTGGGCTGGGCCGCCGTCGCCATCGGCGAGAACAGCGAGCGGGGCGGCATGGCCGCGCGCGGCAAAAAGGCCATCATCATGAGTCTGATCGCGGGCATCGGCATCGCCTGCACCAGCGGGCTCGTGTTCGCCGCGTACTCCATGGCGGGCTGATGCTGGACCGACACGACCGCGCCGCCCGCGGGGCACGCCTGCGCCTGATCGCCATCGGGGTGGTGACCGCTGCCGCCGTCGCCGCCGGCAGCGTCGCGCTCGTCAACGGCCTGTCCGACGACGGCAAGAACACGACGCCGAACGCGGCCCCGGCCTCGACCGCCCCGGTGAGCCCGGGGCCGGTGTCGTCGCCGAGCCCGTCGGCGACCAGGACGCTGACCCCGAACACGGCCAAGCCTGCGCACCTGCCCAAGCCGACCGGACAGAAGGACGGCGCCTCGATCGGGTTCCCGCGCTACGGCTACGGGCCGATGGCTGCCGCGGTCTACCACCTGGACGAGCTGTCGATGCTGGACGACGACATGGTCCGTCGTCAGCTCACCGTCATCACGGCCAAGGGTAGCGAGGACTCCATCGACAAGGCCGTCAGCGAGGTACGCAAGCTCCGCGAACAGGTGGGCCTGCCGCCGTCCGGCGGCACCCCGGCCGGGCTGACGATCACCACGAACGTGGACGCCGCACAGGCCTGGGCACTCAACGACGACGGCTCCGTGATCACCGTGTGGATGCACTACAGCCGCACCGCCACGCTGCCCAAGGGCGGCCCGGACGACAACCCGCTCAAGGACCAGCTGGCCAACATGATCCTGCAGTGGGAAGACGGCGACTGGAAGATCACCGCGGATCCCAAGTGGGTGGCCAAGAAGGGCGATCCGATGCCCTACAACCCCGACTCGCCGGTGTCTGCGAAGGACGGATGGCTGGTGGTGATCCGTGACTAACCGCCAACTCCTCCGCCTGCTCACCGTCCTGCTCGCCGCGCTGATGTCGTTCGGGGTGGCGGCTGTCCCGGCCGCGGTGGGCGACACCCCGACCAGCGAAGAAAAGGCTCACGCCCCCAACGGTCCGCCGGACAAACCCGATCCGGAGTGGCTCAAGCAGTGGAACGACCGCTCCGAGGGCAACTTGGGCAAAGACACGAACGGCCACTGGTGCATGCTGCCCGAGGCCAACAACTGCACCTTTTACAAACAGCCCGAGACCCATGACAAGTGCGAGGAAACCCAGGAAAAGTGTGACGACCCGAAGGTCACTGAGGAACGCAAGAAGCGGGAACTCGCGGCGCTCGCGGAGTGGGAGAAGATCACAGACCACAGCGCGTACGGCTACCAGAAGATGGACGCCGCCCTCAAGAAGTGCATCGAGGGGGGCCAGCTCTTCAACGACTGCAAGCAGCTGAACGCCCAGCTGATGGTGCCGAACGGCGGGCCGGTGGACTGGGTCGAGGGCAAGATCAGCAAGATGGCCTCCGACGCGCTGAAGGAGGCCGCCGGCACCATCGGCGAGGGCGTGGTGTGGCTGTTGCAGAATTTCGCGGACAGCTTCAACGACGCCTCCACGATTGACCTCAGCAAGGTCGGCATCGACAAGGTCACCGGCATCATGACCGCGTTGTCGTTGCTGGTGGCCATGTTCCTCGCCCTCGTTCAGTTCGGGAAAGTGGCAGTGAGCCAGCAGGGCGCCCCGCTGGCGACGGTCCTCAAGGGCCTAGGCAAATACGCGTTGGTGCTGGGCGTCTACGCGGGCGCCGCACAGGTGGCCCTGGACTGGATCGACCAGGTGTCAATCTGGATCATCAACCTCTCGTTCAAGGGCGGCGGAGACGGGAAGGCGGATGCCGCGGCCGCGATGAAGACGCAGCTCGGCACGCTGTTCTCCGGGCTGGTGGCCAGCGGCGGGACCAGTACGGCTCTCATCTCCGGGGGCGGTGTGATGAGCCAGGCAATCGGCGTCATCATCGTGCTCGGCATCCTGTCGATCCTGGTGATCGGCGCGCTGTGGATCGAGATGTTCCTGCGGCAGGCCGGAATCATGGTCCTCATGGCGACCATGCCGATCGCCCTGGCCGGCCAGCTCAGCGACGAGACCCAGGAATGGTGGCCCAAGGCCCGGCGCGCGTTCACGGCCATCGCGTTCTCGAAACTGGCGATCGTGACGTGCTTCGCGATCGGCTTCAACTCCATGGGCGACTCCCAGGGCGTCAAGAACGTCATCGTCGGCCTGATCGTCTTCCTCCTTGCCGCGTTCGCCTGGCCGGTGCTGGCCCGCTTCCTGACGATGGTGGAAGCCGGCGGCGGCAACTCCGTGGCCGCAGGCATGGTCTCCTCGATCGGCTCCAGCGTCGGCGCGATGTTCGGCGGCTTCGCCGGCGGAAGCCTCGCCGCAGCCGGGGCCGGGGCCGTCGGCGGAGGGTCCGGCTACACCAAGGCCCTGGAGCAGGAAACCAGTCCGGCCGCACCCGACGGCGCCTCGGGCGAGATCACCCCGATCGGCGCGGGCGCCGGTAAGCGGTTCTGGAAGGGCGACCCGAACCGCTCCACCAAGTCGAAGCTGGGCGGGGCCATCGGGACAGGCCTGCAGCTCGCCGCTGCCGGTGCCAGCACGCTGGAAGGCGCGGCGGCCAACACGGCCGCGAACGCTGGCCTCGGCGCACCCGGGGGCGGCCACTCCACCGTGATCCCGCCCCGCACAGGCGGCTCCGCGCCGTCCGCCACTGGTTCGAACGGTGAGAGCGGCGACGCGGCCCCCGAGCAGCCGAGCCCAGTCGCGGGCTCGCCGGAGGCCGAGGTACCGGCACAAGCCGCGTCGAGCGGCCCGGTTCCCCACCCCGCTCCGGAGGCCGCCGCCGCGCAGGCGGCCGGCGGCCTGGTCCTCCCCGCCGTCCCCACCCAAGGGGCCGCCGCACCGCCGAGCGCCTCCGGCACCGACACCCCACCCTTTGGAACGCCCGTGTGGATGCCGGAACACGGCGCCCTGCCGTGGCGGGCTCCGCAGAGCCCCGCTCCGCAGCCGCCGACACCCGAGGGGAGCTGACCCATGTCCCTGTCCCACAGTGAGCCGGACACCTACAGCGGGTGGCAGCGTGAGAAGTCCGGATTCATCGGCGAGCTGTCCGGTGTCGGCTTCGCACTGATGGCCGCAGCCTCGGTCGTCGCCCTGGTCCCGGTCTACGCACACAGCTGGTCATCTGCCCTGGTGGCGCTGCCTCTGGCCGGCGTCCTGCTGCTGCTCGCCTACGGCCGGGTGATGGGCCTGGCCGCGGAGGAATGGGTGCTGCTGGCCGTCCGGCACCAGCTGGCGGTCGCCACCAAGCGAAATCTGTTCTACAGCGGGGTGTTCGCCCCCGCCGACAAGGAGGGAAACCAGCCGATGGACCTGCCCGGCGTGCTGGCGCGCCTGCGCATCCTCAACGCGCCCGACGGCCAGGGCGGCACGCTCGGCGTCGTCCACAACCCGATCGACAACACGTACACCCTCATCGCGAGGGTGACGTTCCCGGGCCTGGCCCTGGTCGACACCGATCGGCAGAACGCCCGGGTCCGCCAGTGGGCGGCGTTCCTGCGCGGCCAGTGCAAGGAAGACGGCGCGGTCGTCCGCATCCAGGTGCACCAGCGCTCGCTCCCGGACGACGGCGAGGCGCTGCGGTCGTGGACCGTACGGCACACCGCGCAGGACGCCCCGCAGGCCGCTGTGCAGGCGCTCGGCGAGCTGATGGTCTCCGCCGGTCCGGCCGCCACGATCCGCGAGACGTACCTGTCGGTGACGCTGTCGTCGACCCGCGCGCGCCTGGCCGTGCGTGGGGCCGGCGGCGGCCAGGTCGGCGCGGCCGCCGTCCTGGTGCGCGAGTTCCACGCCATGCACGGCTCGCTCAGCAGCGCCGGCCTGCAGGTGGTGGAGCTCCTCGACCCGCGCCGGGTGGCCGCCACGATCCGCACCGCGTACGACCCGGAGGCGCAGCAGATGCTGGCGGCCCGAGGCGCGGCCGCCGAGGATGCCTCGTACAAGGGCACGCTTCCCGGTGTCGACCCGGCACTGGCCGGTCCGGCTGCCGCCGAGTACACGTGGGGGCTGTACCGGCACGACGGGGCGTGGACGGTCACCTACCAGGTGCGGAACTTCCCGCAGTCCGAGGTGTACGCGACGTTCCTGCAGCCGCTGCTGCGGCCCAGGACGAACGCACGGCGCTCGATGTCGCTGGTGTACGAGCCGATCGGTCCGGCGCGGGCACGCAAGGAGCTGAGCAAGGAGAAGACGAAGCGTCAGGCGGCACGGTCGCTGCGGGCGAAGACGGGCCGGTCGGAGTCGGAGGACGAGCGACGCGAGTCCGAGATCGCCCGGGCGCAGGACATCGCACGCGCCTCCGGCCAGGGCGTCGTACGCATGGTCGCGCTGATCGCCGTCACGGTCACCGACCTGGAGGAGCTGGAGACGGCCTGCGCCGAACTGCAGGCGGACGCGAGCGACGCAGGGCTGGAGCTGCGGCGCTGCTGGGGCGCGCAGGACGAGGCGTTCGCCGCGGCCGCGCTGCCGCTCGGTATGGGCCTGCCGCCGCGAAGGATGGCGATCTGATGGGATTGCCGTTCCTGCGCCGCGAGCGCAGCGACACCTCGCTCGAGTCCACCCGGGTCGCCGACCTGTTCGACCCCTCCGAGCCACTGCCCGCGCAGCGTCAGCCCAGCGCCCGGGAGCTGCGGCGGGCGAGGCTGCTGGAGGACCCTGCGACGGCGATGCGGATCGCCCCGAAGAAGGGGTGGCACCAGCCGTACGCGGGCCGGGCCGCCTCGCGCGCCAAAGCCGAGGTGTTCCGCGCGGACACCGGCCGGGCAAGCGGCATCTACCCGTTCCTGCACGCCGCCTCGCTGCCGCCGGTAGGCGCCTACATCGGCTTCAACACGCTCACGATGCAGGCGTTCTCGGCGCATCCGAGCGTGTGGGTGCAGGAGGGGCTGGCCACCAACCCCAACGTGATCCTCACCGGCATCCCCGGCTCGGGGAAGTCGGCGCACGTCAAGGCGCTGTGCTTCCGGCTGATGGCGTTCGGGCACCGCACGCTCATCGCCGGCGACGTCAAGGGCGAGTACGCGGCCCTGTGCCGGCACCTCGGCACCGAACCCGTGCGGCTCGGCCCCGGGCTGTCCGGCCGCCTCAACCCGCTGGACGCCGGTCCGCTCGGCCAGGACCTGCACCTGATCAAAGACGACGCCGAGCTGACGGCGCGGCTGACCGAGATCCACCGCCGCCGTCTGACGCTGTGCAAGGCCCTGCTGGAGCTCCAGCTCAAGCGGGTGCTGCAACCGCAGGAGGAGGAGTGCCTGGACGTCGCCGTACGAGAGGTCACGGGCGCGCTGGCCGGCGCGGGACACACCCGCCTCGACACCCCGACCCTGCCGCTCGTCTACCAGGTCCTCAAGGACCCCACCGAGGCCATGGCCCGAGAGCTGCGGGTACGCGGGAACGACGTGCAGACCGCACGCGAGCAGATGGCCAGCATCCGCTCCGCCCTCGGCAGCATGATCTCCGGCCACCTGGGCGGCCTGTTCGACGAGAAGACCTCCGTGTCGCTGGACTGGGACGCGCCCATCCAGTCCGTCGACATCTCCGCGCTGCAGCAGTACGGCGACGAGGTGGTCGCGATGGTGCTGACCTGCGTCTCCTCCTGGGCGCAGTCCGCCATCGACCGGCCGGGACGTCCGTGGATCATCGTGCGCGACGAGCTGTGGCGGCAGATGCAGTCCGGCGGGTCGTCGATGGTGCGCAAGATCGACGCCGACCTACGTCTGTCCCGGGCAACCGGCACGATCCAGCTCCTCGCCACCCACCGACTTTCGGACTTCGAGGCGGTCGGCGCGGCGGGCAGCGAGGCGGTGGCGATCGCCAAGGACCTGATCGCCTCGTGCGAGACCCGGATCCAACTCGCCCAGGACACCAAGCCGTTGAACCTCACCCGTGAGGCGATCGGTCTGACCGACGCCGAGTGTGACCTGATCGGCTCCTGGGGCGCCGGGCAGCGCGGGCGGGCGCTGTGGAAGGTCGGCAGGGGCGGCGGCTCGCACGCCGTGCAGCTACTGCTGTCGCGCACCGAGCGGGAGTTGTTCGAGACCGACGAGAAGATGGTGATCTGAGGTGGCCTCCGACAACCGGGTGGACGACAGCACGTTCCTGTTCGGACTCGCCGCCGGGGCGGTCATCTCGCTGGGCGCGGTGTCGCTCGCGGCCGGCGCCCTGGCGGGCCTGCTGTCCGGGGACGGCATGCCGAAGATGACCGCGTCCGTGCCCGAGACGTTGCTGCTGTCCGTCGCGCAGGGGCCGGCCTCCGTCTACCAGCCGACCCCGCCCGCCTGGCTGTTCTACACCGTCTTCGGCCTTCTGGTCGTGCTGCTGGCCGTCCTTGCCGTGATGGTCGTGCGGCGCCTCGGCCGTCGCCGTCGTCGTTCGCTGGCGGGCGGGGCGACGTGGGGCGGGGCCAAGGTCGAGAAGGAGATGGCCCTGCCCGAATCCCCGGCCGAGCGCGCGGACCGCATCACCGCCGGGCGGGGGCGGGAGACCCGGAAGATCGTCGGCGTCATCGAGCGCAGCGCGAGCGCGATCGCGTTCGGTCCGCCCGGATCCGCGAAGACCTCCGGCCTGCTGTCCCCGAACGCGGCCGAGTGGCAGGGCCCGGCGCTGGTGACGACGACCAAGGCCTCCGACCTGGAGGAGATCTACGCGGCCCGCAGCCACATCGGCCCGGTGTGGGTGATCGCCCCGGCGGGGCTGCCGGCCGGGCCGTGGCTGACCGCGCACTGGTCGCCGGTGGACTACGCCGTCGACGACGAGGCGGCGGAGCGCATGGCCGAGTGGATGGCCGACGCGAGCCAGAAGACGTACGACCCGAAGGCCGAGCCGTGGCTGATCCAGGCGCGCGCCATCGTGGCCGGACTGCTGCTGGCCTCCCGGACGTCCAAGGGCGGCATCAAGTCGTTCCGGCGCTGGCTCACCCAGGGCGAGGCGGCGGTCGACCACGTACGCGCGATCCTGGAGGAGGACCACCCGGAAGCGGCACTGGACTATGCCCAGCCCTGGACGACACTGCACGACGACGGCAAGGGGTCCGTGCAGTTCACCCTGAACGTCCTGGCGGCGACGTACCGCAGCACGGGCATCCGCGAGGCCGCCGAACGGACCGACTTCAGCGCCGAGGAACTGCTGGAGCGCAACGGCACGCTCGTACTGATCGCGGCCCCCTCGCAGGCCGACCGGTTCGCGCCGTACTTCACGTCGCTGATCGCCGCGGTCCTCCACGCCGCCGAGGTCCGGTACGAGAAGCTCGGCCGACACCCTGACCGCTCGCTCGGCCTGTTCATCGACGAGGCCGGCAACTTCCTGCGCTACCCGAAGCTGCCCAACGTGCTCACCACCGGCCGCGGCATGGGCATCACCGTTCTGAGCATCTGGCACGACTACTCGCAGCTCGCCGGCCGGATGGGCCGAGAAGGCGCCAAGACCATCATCTCGGCGAGCACGCTGCGGCTGCTGCTGCCAGGCATGGCCGACGACGAGACGATGCGCTACATGTCGTTCCTGTTCGGCCGGGAACTCGTGGAGAGGACCAGCCACACCACCGGCACCGGCCGCGACTCCAGCTCGACCAACGTCGTCGAGTCGGACCTGTTGCCCGTCCACCAGCTGCGCGAGATCCCCGAACACACCGCGATCGCGCTGTACTTCAACCGGCCGCCGATCCGCGTCCGCATGCGCCTGACCTGGCGCGACCCGGACGTCAAGGCGTGGCTGGCCCGGCCCCCCGCGGTGCCGCCTGTCGACGCGTTGTCGTACCAGGTCCGGGAGGCCACCGATGTATGACCCCGCCACCGGAAGCACCGCGCCCCCGCCGCCGAGGCGGTGGGTGTGGTCCGCGATGACGCCCGCAGACCGGCAGCAGCGCCTCGTCGAACTGGCCGCGTGGGTGGACTGGCTGATCTCCAATCACCACCTGCACCGCAAGATCCCCCGCTGCTGGTACCGCGATGGCCACGAGCCCGTCCTGGAAATCCTGACGGGCCTCTACCTCGGCTGGGTCCGCACCTACTGCGGCGACCCCACCCGGACGGGCACCTTCGGCGAACTCGCCTGGATCAAGGAGCTCCACTCCGTCACCCCGTACCTCGCCGCCCCGGCCTGTGAGGAGGGGCATCAGGATCGGCCGCCGCGGAAGAAGCCGACCGGCGAGGCACTGTCCGACTGGCTCGACGACGACCCGGGCTGGATCGCCGCCGCCCTGTACCACCCGGCCGAGGCCGAGGCCAACCGCCTGGCCGCCGCGGACGCGATGAAAGCAGGCGGCTGGCCCTCCTGAGTTCGACAGATGCGCCTCGCCGCCATCGGTGCTTCCGGTGGGGGCGAGGCGCATCCGTGTTCGCGCAACCGTCCTATCGCGACGGCCCGCTCCGGCCCTGGCCGCGGTCCTGCACCGGCCCGAACTGCTGGACCTGCTGCTGCGGAACCGCCGCCCGCTGGGCCGCCTGCACCCGCTGGGCATCCTCGGCGAGGCGCTGAGCTGGAGGTTGGGCAGCGCGCCTGCCCAGCTCCTGCCGGATCTGACCCGTCGCGATATCCAGGCCGGCTGCTCGCTCGTGCGCGGCCTGCGCCTCCGACTGTGCCGCCGCCAGTCCCCGCTCACGCGCCGAGGTGGCACGCGCCAGCACCTCCGCCGGATGGCCGCCGGACTGCTGCCAAGCCGCCAGTACCACGTCATGCTCGGCGGGATCTCCAGCCGCCCGGGCACTCACCTCCAACTGCTCCCGGGCAGCGTCGAGGTGCTGCTCACCGCTCCGCGTGGCCACGCGAAGGTCCGCCAACTGCTGCTCGAGGACGTCACGCTCGGCACCACGAACAGCGGGCCTCCCGAACCCGCCCCGCTCCGCCAATCGCCCCTCCACCACGTCAGCCTGCTGGCGAGTCCGTTCGACGTCACCAGCCAGCCGCTCCACGAGGGCGCCATCCGCCCGGCTCTGCAGGATGGCATCCACCCGCTCGGCCCGGGCAGCTACACGCTGCTCGACCTCGCCGCCTGGCGCGAGGGAGGTCGCGATCTCGTCGGCCCGTCCTTCGGTGTTCGCTGCCTGGCTTCGGGCGGTCTCCGCTTCCCGGGCGGTGTGGGCGAGCAGCGCGGTGAGGTCGGCGTCCGGCACGTCCCCGTAGCGAAGCCGCTGCGCGTCACCCGCCTCCGCCTGCACCGCCGGGCTCGCAGCCGACCTGTTGTCGGCCGACGGTTGGGTGGTCGCGTGGACGAACTCGGCTCGACTCGCCCGGTCGGGGAACTGTTCCATCCGGGACCAGGTGCGGGCGGCCTGCTCCTCCGAAATCCCCTGCCCGGCGAGATGGTCCTGCAGCTTGCTGTAGACCGGGTGATCGACTCGGCGCACCACGCTGTCGAGCACGGTCTTCAGCTGCGGGTCGACGTCAGAGCTTCGCTCGACCCACTGCCGGACGGCTTCGGTGAACCGCAACCTCTCCTGCATCCGCTCGGCCAGCCAGCTTGCATCCGCCGGGCCGAGGGCGGCGCGTTCGGCGGCGGCGTCGTACACGGCCCGCAGCGCCGCAGCCTTGATCGCCTCGCGTGTCAACGGGTCCCTGAACCGTTCCGGGACCAATATCGGATTGAAGCCACGGAGGACGTCCGGAACGTCCCGCTGACGCCGCTGCTGGGGACCGTCGGCCGCCATACTTCGCGGGGTGTCCAGCGGGCTGTTCAGGGTGTGCTCGATGACGTTGACGGGCTCCTTGCTGGCGAAGGTCCATCCTGGGGTGGGGTGGAGGTCGTTAAAGGGATACCCCTTGCCCTCGCCGGTCTGCTCGGCCCTCAGATGGACGACATATCCGATCTTCCGATCGGGGCGTGGATCGTCCGGTGCGGCCCCGAAGAAGGCGTAGCGGCCCTCGAAGTCCGTTTTCGGGTAGGCAGCAGACAGAAGCTCCTGCACCGTCCCTTTGAAGCTGCTGTCAACCAGGGTCAGTCGGCTGCCGGGCTTGTCCACGGGGACGCCTTGGCGCCGGAGGTACGTGGTCAGGTTGCGGTGAGCTCCCGAGATGCTCTCCGACGCGACCCGGTCCCGTGTTCCCCGGAATCCTTCGATCTCGGGGAAGCTTCTTCCGCTGTTGTGCTCGAGATCCTGGAGCGCGGCCTCCGCAACGACGCGCGAGAGCACGACCTCACGGCAGCTTTTGGCGAAGAAGTCCGGGTCAAGGGCCCGTGTTGCGGCGGCGAAGCTGTGTCCATCCCGTCCCAGGAAGACGATGACCCGGCCCTGGTCGGCGTCCGCCCTGAGATCGGGAAGCATCTCGGCTGCGATGGACGTAATGAACGGTCCGTGAAAACGGCGGAAGACGTCATACGCCTCCGTGACGGCTTCTCGTCCAGCAGGCGTTAACTGGTATCCGTCCAGGAGCGCGGAGAGGGTCGGATACTCCTGCTCTATCAACTCCGCTCACTTTCCGGACGAGCGGCTGCCGACGTCGGCTGGCCTGTCAGGGTCCTGGTCAGCCATGCCATGAAGGCGTCATAGTCAGCCTCGAAGCTCCACCGCAGCCGGACGCCGTCGTCGCTGGCGGTGGTCCGTCCGATGTCGTCCATCGCGATGCCGATGTCGTCGGAGTCGACGAAGGGGAGGTTGAGGGCGGCCGAGAGGGTGAGCGCGTCGTGCTGCATGCTGCCGGGGTGGAAACGGCTGAACCACGCGTCCAGGTGTGCCGCGAGGAGCCCGGCCCATCGCGGCGCATCGGAAGAGGCCAGCCACGAGTACAGGGGGCTCTGCTGCGTGACCTCGATCCGGGGCGTGAACGTGACCTCGGATGCGATGAACTCGGGCGTGGTCAGGTGTCCGACGGCGACTGCCGCAAGCACATCGCGGGCAGCCGGCACGTCCAGCCGGACGTTGTGCTCGGCGCGCTCGGGGTTGCGGTAGCGCAGGGCTCCGCCCATCTGGGTCACCCTCAGGCGTGAGGCCGCCTCAGGTGCCGCGGCGAGAACGTGCGCGAGGTTCGACAGCGGTGCCATCCCGACCCACCTCACCGGCCCGTCGGTGGAGGTCAGGACCTCGCGGACGGCGGCGACGATGTCGGCGCTCTGGGCCGGCACGTCCTGCGGAATGAGGTGCTCCACCACGAAGTACGGCGTGTCGGAAAGCTCGGCGCCAGCCACCGTCACCACGTCGGAGCGACCCATCAGGTCCAGGAGATGACGCGCGAAGCGTGCGCGACGGCCCTTGGACTCGTCCCCGGTGATGACGAGCTTCAGATCCGACGTGCACCGTGCGGCAGCAGCGACGGCCAGGGCGTCATCGGCATCCCCGCCGATGTCGGTGTCGATGATGAGCGGCGCGTTGCGAAGATCCTCCGGCCAGGAGGCCGAACGCATGTCATCCGCCATCATCCCGAACACACCGCCGGGATCTGCCTTGCCCAGCGCCATGATGGCTTCCCAGTGCCGGCGCAGGTCGTCCCACGTATCTTCGGAGTTGTCCCCCACGTCATCCCCCTTTGCTCGTTCAGTAACGGTCGTCAGGACCTCTGAAGATCCATCGTAATGGGGCTGTTGACCACGCTTCGAAGGACAGACATCGCGCTCGCGCCCGGCAGGCTCGGGTGTCCCCGGCACCGTCCGTGAAGTCCTGTCTTCGATCCCGATCGTAAAGTAGCGTCGGGGCCTGACAGTTGCAGTCAGAGGGTGTGCAGCGGATGCCGATCACCAGATCAGTGCCTGACCCCCTGGGCGTTTCTCGGGTGTCCAGGGGAATCTGAACCTTTGTCCATTGCAGTCCAGACCTTGCGGACGAATGCGGGGCTGCGGTGGGCCCGCCGGGCAGTCTCCCGCTGACTGAGGCCGTCGAGGCGGCCTTGGACAATGCGGGCCCGGGCTTCCTGTGCATCGCTCGGAGGAACGGTATCGGTAAGGAGGCTCGGGGCGCAGGTGTGCACTTGGCTTCTGGTGTGCATTTCAGGCTGGCCGACGGTATCGGTAACGGAATCGGTCAGGTCGGAGGTGTGCGGGTGTCCGCCAGGCAGGGCTGAGCAACTGTCAGGAAAACTCGGAGGAGTTCGGCTGAGGCTGACGAGTTGACGGCGCCAGGCAGGGCCGGCTTCCCCGAGCACCAGGAGTAGGACAGGGGCGATGAGGTGGACCAGGACGCCGACCGGGTCTCCGGCGAGGGCGGCGTCTCCGATGTTGACGAAGACGGAGAACGCGCCGGTGAGCCAGCGGAAGGCGGTGGGCCAGGCGCCTCCGTCGGAGCCGAAGCGGGCGAGCGTGGCGTCGGCCTGGAGAGCCATGACGAAGGCAGCGTCGATGGCACCCGCAAGCGTCCAGCCCGACCAGGGCCGAGGGGTGTGCGCACCGATGAAGTGGGCGCCGGTCATGGCGGAGAAGGTGCACACCGCACCGATGAGCACCCAGGTACCCGTGGTGAGCACTCTGCCGGTGCGACGAAGTTCGGCGTGGGTGGGCGGGGTGGTCGGGAGGGTGCTGGGCACGAGTCCTGTACTCCTGGGAGTTCGGTCGCAGGTTGAGCGGGTCGGTCTCGTCCGGGTGCGCACCACGGGCGCCCACCGTCTGTGGCCCGATCACAGATGGAGACTGCGGCCGGGCACGGTAAGCGGGTGTGCGCCGTGGTGTTCACCAGGCCGGCCTTGTTGCGCCGACGAAGGTGAGGCCAAGCGGCCTATAGATGGCTTCGCGGACGGGGATGCCTGTGCGGGGTGCTTCGACCATCTGGTCGCCTCCGACATAGAGCCCGACGTGGGTGATGTCCGTGGTGGAGGTGCCGTAGAAGACGAGGTCGCCAGGGAGTAGGGCGCTTCCGGGTGGGAGTTTGGTGGTGGCGTTGTACTGGTCCTGGGCGACGCGGGGGATGGGGATGCTGGCGGCGGCGTAGGCCGCCTGGGTGAGGCCGGAACAGTCGTAGCCGTGGCCATCGGTTCCGGTACCGCCCCATTCGTACGGGGTGCCGATCTTTGAGCGGGCGAAGACGACGGCGGTGGCTGCGGCCCGGTTGGGGGCGGCGAGGATGAGCGGGTCGGCACCGGCGTACTCGCGGGCCTGGGCGAGGACCTTGTCGACGTACCAGTCGGCGTGGTTGTAGGCGAAGACAGCGGCATGGATGTCGCTGCCGTTGCGCGCGCCGTTGGCGCAGAGCAGACGGGCGGCGGCGTGTACGGCGTCGACTGGGTCCCAGGGGGTGGCCGGGACGGCACCTCCGGGCGGGACGGGTTCGGCGTACTGGGCGAAGGTGCTGGGGAGGAACTGCATCGGGCCGACGGCCCCGGCGGTGGACGTCTGGTTCGCCGCGCGGCCGTGGTCGGTCTCGATCTTGCCAATGGCGGCGAGGATGCTCCAGGGCAGTCCGGAGCAGGTGAGCGCGGCTTGCTGGTAGAGGGGCGCCATGCCGGGCGGAATGTCGGCTAGAGCGTTGCTGCTGGGCGGTCCGTCGTCGGTGAGGAGATCGAGGAGGCCGCCGGTGGCGGCGGACAGGGTGGCCCCAACGGCGGCGATGAGGACCATGAACGCGGCAAGGCAGCCCGCGGCAGCTGCGGTGGTCGCGCGGGCCGCCGCGGACTCCATAGGTGCCGTCCGTTCAGGCGCGGGCCGGGTGGCCGGGTGGTAGCGGGTGGGGTGGCGGGACGACCGGACGATTGGTCACGTGGACGGTTCCGGTGGCGGCAAGCGCGGACATAGCGGGTCGGCGGTCGGCAGGCCAGCCGTCGGGCAGCTCGGCGAGGTGCAGGCGGCGCGAGATGGCGCTGACGGGCAGCCAGACCGGTCCGGCCGGGGTGGTGGTCTGGTCGCGGCTGAAGGTGGCGGCGGCCAGGTAGTCGAGGGCGGCGTGGCCGGCGAGGCGTTTGTGGAGGTTGGCCTCGCGGCGCTGGCTGTGGAGCGTGAACAGGACGAGCGGGCGGCTGCGGGTGGCGATGGCGAGTTCGGCGTAGTCGTCGAGCTTCGCGGCGAGGCGGGTGAGGGGCTCCGTGCCGGTGTCGTGTTCGAGGAAGAAGGAGATCTCCCCGCCCGGGGCCGTCCAGGTGGCATAGGCGTCGGGCTGGGCGAGGTCGCCCCACTGCTCGCGGCAGCGGCGCTCGGACCACCAGGCGCTCAAGTACCCGGTGGGGACGGAGCCCTGGACGAGTCGGGAGAGGAACGTGGTGACCCCGAGGTCGTGGGTGAGCGTGGGGGAGAAGGCGGTGCGGGTGCAGCGGTCGGGGTGCCATCCGAGCGCGGCCGGGGTGGTCGCGTGGCGGGCGGCGAGAAGGGCAGCGCCAGTGGGGCCGAGAGTGTGGTGGGCCGGGGAGGAGCCGACGGGCAGCTGGGGGCGGAACGAGGTGAGCAGGCCGAGGCCGGTGAGGGTGGCAAGGCGCCGGTTGGCCGAGCGGCGGGAGGTGTAGGAGAGATCGGTGATGTGGGTGGTGGTCAGAACGGAGTGCTCCAGCAGCAACTCCAGCAGCCACAGGTCGCGGGCCGTCAGACGGGAGGCGAGGGCGTAAAGCGGTGGCTGGCGGCGGGCGGTGCGGGGACGGGTGTCAGGCACAAGGGAGCGGGGCATGGGGCCTCACTTTCGAGTGGCGGGGCCGAACGTGGCGCGGGATGAGCGGCGGACTTCGGTGGCGCGACCAGGGATGCTGGGCGGCAGCGGGGTCGTGCGGAGGGTGAAGGCGGGGGCATCGGCAGAGCGGGCGACGAGGCGGGCGGCGGCCTGGTAGGCAGCGAGGTGGGAGAGGTCATGGGCGGTGAGGTTGGGGCGCATGTGGCGTTCCAGGTCCCGGGCGTCCTCGGGGGAGGCGTTGAAGACGACCTTGGACCGGGCGTTGGCGGAGATGCCTTCGCGCAGGTCGTGCGGGAGCTGGGCGAGATGCTGGTGGGCGAGGACGAAGCCGAGGCGGTAGCCGCGGGCCTCGGCGAGCATGTCCTCCAGCGGGTAGGGCAGAGTGAGGAAGTTGTGGCACTCGTCCATGTAGAGAGCGGCGTCGCGGCGGGTGTCCTCGGGACGGCCGGCGCGGCTGGTCGCGGCCTGCCACGTCTTGGCAACGGTGAAGGAGCCGAGGAGGCGGGCGGTCTCCTCGCCGAGGACGCCCTTCGGCAGCCGGACGAGGGCAATGCCGCCGTTGAGCACGCTGTCGAGGTCGAAGGTGGAGGGCCCTCCGGCAATGGTGTTCTGGACGAACGGGCGGAGCAGGAACGCACGGAGCTTGTTCATGAGCGGTCCGATGGCGGCTGCCCGTGAGGGCTCGGACAACTGCTCGTACCAATGCCAGAAGCCGCGCAGTACCTTGTCGTTGATGCCGTGGGTGACGCGGCGGCGATAGACCGTGTCGGTGAGCAGGGGCGGGATGTCGGCGAGCGTGACCGTGCCTCGGGTGGTCTTGCTGGTCATGAGGGTGAGGCAGGCGGCGCGCATGACGTCGTCGGTGCGCGGGCCCCAGAAGGCGGCGAAGATCCGCCGGAAGATGCCGACGAGGTTGTCGACGACGACATCCGCGTCCGCTCCCTCCAGGACGTTGAGGCGGGGCGGCAGGCCGTGATCACCGGGGTCGATGAGCACGGTGCGGCCGAGCGCCGACTCCGGCAGGCGGTCGAGCAGGTCGAGGACGAGGTCGCCCTTCGGGTCGATCACCAGCGCGCCTCGCCCGGCCTGTGCGTCGTCGAGGATCATGTTCGCCATCAGGGTGGACTTGCCGGAGCCGGTCGCGCCGATGATGTGGACGTGGTGGCGGCCGTCTGCCACGGACAGGCCGACCGGCCGGGTGGGGCCGGTGTCGGCGGTGCCGAGCGGCTTGACCGACGGGCCGGGCACGGGGATCGCGGTGGTGGGCTGCACGGAGTGCGCGCCGGCGCGCTCGACGCCGGGGGCCGCGGGGTCGGTGGGCAGGTGGGCGACTGCGGCGAGTTCGGTGACGGACAGGAGGTCGCCCCGCAGAGGGAAGTGCCGCTCGTCCGTCGTCTCAGCGGGCCGGCGGAGGCGGTGACGGGCGTACCAGTTGCGGCCGGAGTACACCGCGAACGCCGACGCCACAGCATGCGCCCGGCTGCGGGCCCGCGTGCGGGCGGTGTTCAGGGCTGAGCGCTGGGCGGCCTTGTCGCCGTCCGGGGTGTCCATGATGGGCACCGTGACGCAGTAGCGGACGCAGGTCTCCCACTGGGGACCCGCCGCCTTTGCGAGCGCGGTGCGCAGCTCGCCGCTCTGCTCGGGGTCCCGGGGCGGGGTGTGGTGCGCGACGGCTGATGGGTGAGTAGGTCGAAGAGCCGTCCCGTACGGCTGGGGTGTCCGGAACCGGTGCGCAGGCGCTGGAGCCGGCGCTTGGCCCGGCGGATGCGGGCACCAGTGGCGGGCCGGGCGAGAACGCTGACGGTGATCTCGTCGCCGGTCTCCGCGCGGAGGCCTGCGCCGAGCAGGGCGCGCAGCGGGTCGGCGGCGTGGTCGGTCTTCAGCGGGAGGACCTCCGGCCGGGCGAGTCGCAGCCGGCCGCCGGTGGAGTACTGGGTGCCCTTGGCGAGGCGGGGACCGGGGTATTCGAGCCTGGTGTGGGCGCCGGGCCAGGTAGCTTCGACCGCGCGCCGCAGCAGGATCTGCGGCACTGAGGTCGGTGCCCAGAGGCGGATGCGCAGTCCGTCGGTGGTGAACCGGTATTCGAAGGCGAGGTGTGGCTGGCCCTTTCCGACTCTCCGCCACCACGGCCGCAGCAGGCCGACGAGGTGGCTCCACAGCGCGTCGGCTGAAGTCGGCTCGATGGTCGGCGGGACCAGGATCGCCAGCACGGTGCCCCCGGCGGTCAGCCGGCTCTGCCGCGCACGGTGGACCCGCACTCTGGTCGTCTGCCAAGCCACGGCTGCCGCTGCCGCCGTCACGGCGAGCAACGGCCAGCTGGTAGCGATGGTGGACCAGACCGCCTCGGTGGCGTCGTGCCACCAGCTGTACGGATCGATGAGAAACGGGGCCAGTGGGCTGCCCGGTTGCTGGCCGCTCACCGCTGTTCCTGAGTGCCGCGGGCCTGGTGAGGGTCGGGGATTTCGGCGGGGTTGGTGGTGATCAGCCTGTGCTCGGTTGAGGAGGCCGTGGTGGTGAAGGCGGCGCGCTGGCCGGGGCCGGCGCAGAGCAGGGCTTGGCCCTGGAGGGCGGCGAGGAGGTAGGCGGCCTCGCCGGCAGACAGGCGGAAGGCTTCGGCGACTGCGTCGATGGCCTGTGGTGCTTGGCGGAGCAGGATCTGGGTGGCGGCGTTCGCCACGATCGCCTTGCCCAGGTCGGTGGCCAGCAGATCGGCGGTGTCCTGGGTGATGACGGACAGGCCTGCCCAGTGCTTGCGCGAGGATTTGGCCATGCGATAGAGGAACTGGGCGCCGTGCTCGTCGCGCATCAGCAGCCAGGCCTCGTCGACGATGATCAGCCTCGGTCGTCGATCGCCTGGATCCGTGACGACCCGCCAGATGGCGTCGAGCGTGAGCATGGTGGCTGCGGCTTTCAGCTCCTCGGGAACGTCCCGCAGCGAGTACACGGTCAGATGGCTGCGACCGGTGTGCGTGGTGCGGCCGTCGAAGAGCCTGCGGTGGCTGCCAGTCGCGTACGGTGCGAGGCGCTCGGCGAGCCGCTTCGCCGCCGGATCCTCCGTGTCGGCGAGGGTCTGGGCGAGGTCGGACAGCAGCGGTGCCGGGCGCGTGTGCGTTCGCGGATCCGAGGTGATCCCGGCGCGGCGGTACGTCGCGAGGATCGCCGTGTCCATCAGCGCTTTGTCTGCGCTGTCGAGTGCCTCGCCGAGCAGGACGGCGAGGAAGCTGTGCAGGAACAGTGCTCGGCGCGTCAGGCCGTCACCCGTGCCGGGATCCGCGTCGGCGAGGTCGAGTGGGTTGATTCGTACACCGTCGGCACCGAGGCGGACTGTGGTGCCGCCGACGGCTTCGGCGAGGCGGGTGTACTCGTCCTCCGGGTCGATGACGAAGACCTGCACGCCTTGGTAGAGCAGCCGCAGTGCTTCGAGCTTGGCGAGATAGGACTTGCCGGCCCCGGACCGCGCGAGCGTCACCGAGTTGTGGTTGTCCTGCGCGAACCGGTCCCACAGCACCAGACCGGACGCGGCGGCGTTCAGCCCGAACAGAACCGGTCCGACCCCCGACCCCGCAGGCGAGCTGGTCCCGCCGGAGGGAAGATCGGGTGAGGCGAAGGGGAAACACGCCGCGAGGGCAGCCGTGTCGAATGTGCGCTTCGTGGCCAGCTGGTCCACGCAGAGCGGCAGGCAGGTCGTCCAGCCCTCAAGTGCTCGCCAGGTCGCCGTGTGGCAGCGCAGCAGCATCGACTCGGCGATTGCCCGCACCGCGGACAACTCGTCCGCGAGCTGCTCCCGCGTGGTGGCATAGATCGTGAGGTAGAGGCCGAGGCGGAAGAGCTTGCCTTCGCCCCGCGCAACGCGCCAGGCGAGCTCGGCGGCATCCTGCGCAGCGGCCTCCGTCTCCGGGTCCTCCAAGCGTCCCCGCTGGTAGCTGGTCCGGCGCTCGGCCTCCAGCCGAGCACGCTGCTTGCGCAGCCGCTGGCCCGCGATCGCCGGAGGCAAGGGTTCGATGTGCAGGCTGACGTCGAGCCGGCCCGGGTAGGTCAGCAGCGGCTCCAGCCAGCCCGGTCCTACCTCGGCCGGGTAGCCGGTGACGATCAGCGTGGTGGCGAGCAGGTCGCCGACCGCCAGGACGCGGGGCTCAATCTGGATGCTGTCCGGTCCCAGGCCGAGTCCGGTCGGCTCGTCGGCGCGGAGGTCATATCGGCGCTTCACCAGGCACTCCCTTCCTCGGCATAGGTGACGGGCATGTCCGGGAGTGCGGGGTTCGGGTGGAGCGGGGTGTCCGGCGCAGTGGCGGCAGCCAGCTGCGCGAACGCCTCGTTCCCGGTCAGCACCCGTACCGGGATCTCCGCTACGGCCAGCAGGCCGGCGGTCTCCTCGGCGCGGCGCAAGGACCGCAGGGCTGCTGGGCGGTCGAGGCCCGTCTCACGGTGTGCGAGCAGCACCTGGCGGGTCAGCAGATCCTGTTCGGCAGCCAGGTCCGCGAGGAAAGCAGCGTGCTCAAGGCACGCAACCTCCAGGAGCGGGTGCGGAAGTTCCCCGGCAGAACGTTCCAGAGCCGCCACGGCTGCTCCGGTCTCCAGCCGCTGGGTACGGACCAGGATCTGAACCGGCCCGGTGAGCGCGTTCAGCCAGCGGGCGAACGCGGACAGGAGCGCCTGCTGCTCGCCGCCCGTGCGTAGAGCGAAGTTGACGGTGCCTGCCCGGCTGAGCGCAACACGCCCGGCACCGGCAACGTCCAGCACCCCGTTCTCGCCGACTGCAGCGACCGGCAGAGCGAGCCTGGCGGCGCGTGCCGGAGCCTGCTCGCCCAGTACGAGGTCCTGCCAAGGCATCGACGCGGCGTCCGGAGCGGAGTGAGGGGCGAGTCGGCGAGGCGTTCGGCGGTGGCGCCATGCGGCCAGTAGCCACCGGTCCAGCGGAAGATGGTCGCGTCGCGTGAGGACGGTGAGCGTTGCAGCTGTGGCGATAGGCAGGGCGCCAGCGAGGTAGAAGAAGGGCGGCAGCACGTGCCTGAATGCTCGGTAGCCGAGCCACAGCACGATTGCGACTGCAGCCAGCTGAAGGGCCTGGCGCGCGGTGAGCGGGCCAAGGACGGTGTCCTCTCTGTCCACGTCGGCAGGGATCTTGACGAGCGAGGGCCAATCGCCTTCGTCGCGGGAGTACTTGCTCACTCTTGAGGTTCAGCTCCTTCCCGGGCGGCGGCTGTTGCCGCCGTTGTCGTCGAGCGGTGGGCGAAGCGGTGCCGGGCGGGGGATCGGCGGCGGGAGATCGGCTCGGGCGGGTCGCAGGTTGGCCGCCGACGAGGACGGGTGAGTGGATGGCGGGGTGCTGGGAGCCGGAGGAGGAGTGCTGGGTGAAGGGCCGGACTGTTTGCCGTGCGGACCGCCTGATCCCATTGGCGCGCGGCCCCCACCCGCTCCGCCGGTCCCGCTGCCAGGCGCCTGGGGGCCATGAGCCGGCCCGATCGCGGCCCCTGCCGTGCCGGACTGCGCGGTGTTCGGCGGGCGGGAGGCCGTCTTGTACGGGGTGCCCCACTGGTGCTGCGGGACCGAGCCCGAGCCGCCGCTGCCTCCGCCAGTCGGCGATGAGCCGGGAGTAGAGGGCCTGGAAGCAGAGGGGCCGGAGCCCGATCCTGGCGACGAGGGAGCGCCCCCGCCCGGGGCACGTCCGGCGGTGCGACCACCAGGTCCTGCCCCGGGAGGTCCACCTCTCGGTCCGCCAGGGCGACGAGGACCGGTGGGTCCCGTCGGACCGCCGGGCGGCCGACCTCCTGCTGGGCCGCCGCCCGGGCCTCCTGCGCGGGAGCGGCCCGTGCGGGGGACACTGCGGGCCGTGGAAGTGGCTGTCCTGGTGGCGCTTCGAGCAGCGCGGAGCTTGCCGGCTAGCTGGGCACCGAACGCGTACGGACCCATGGGCATCCCGAGGGCGCCAAGAGCGATCTTGCGCACCGTACGCAGGCCCCCGATCCTCAGGCCTCCTCCGCCTGTGACCGTTCGCGTTGGCGTGGTGACGATGCGACGGATCCAACTGGGGATCTTGATCAGGAGGTAGAGCGTGCAGCACAGCAGCATCAGGTTGATCAGCGCGGCGGAGTCCGGGACGGGCACGAGCCCGTAGTTGCCCGGGTCCAGGAGGGCCTTGACGCAGACGAGGAAGACGATCGCCTGCGCGATCTCGGTGCCGAGGCAGCCAAGGTAGGCACGCCACCACAGCCGGGCGATGCCGTCGCTGAGCGGGTGCGCGTGGCAGGCGAGCATCAATGGGGCCGCGACCGTCAGCACAATCGTGGCGGCGGTGCGCACCAGTGCGGTGATCAGCAGCGCCGAGCCGAGTACGGCGACGGCGAGTGTGAACACCAGCAGGTACAGCGGCGAGGTCGGAGAAGAGATCTGGGCGAGGAGCAGCCCGATGAGCGTGCCTGCGACGTCCTCGGCTGTGATGCCTTCGCCGAAGACGGCCGCCGCGACCGCGTTCGCCACGCTGAGG
Organism: Kitasatospora sp. NPDC004669; assembly: GCF_040609455.1. NCBI lineage: Bacteria > Bacillati > Actinomycetota > Actinomycetes > Kitasatosporales > Streptomycetaceae > Kitasatospora > Kitasatospora sp. NPDC004669. Next base: position 205,072 of record NZ_JBEXKB010000005.1, on the reverse strand, counting down.
GTGGTGGAGCAGATCGTCAGTGACAGGTTTGAGGCAGCGATGCCCAGCAGCAGTCGTGGGATGACGTCCTGCGCTCCCCAGCGCTGCTGGACACTGCCGTGGGTCATGGTGGTGATCCCGGCGGCGAGGACGAACAGCCCGTACACGCCGAGTGAGATCAGTCGCATGGTCTCCCACAGCTCGCGCACCCGTGGTTGCTCGGCCGGGTTGGGCGTGGTGAGCAGGGCTCGGACCAGGGAGTTGAGCAGCGGGGTGACGAACGGCCGGATCAGGTCGGCCAGCCAGTGCGTGATCGCCTGGCGGATCTGGCCGGGGATGTCCCAGAACGACACCGATTTCCCGCCCTCGCTGCCGTGCTCGGGCGGAGGCGTGGGCGAGGGCCCTGGCGACGGAGCCGGTGTCGGCATCGGCCGAGGCGGTACCTTGGCCGGGGGAGAAGGCATGAGACCGGCGTCCTGGCCCGAAGTCCCCGGGTCCGCCTTCGGCGGCGAGGGAGAAGGCGCGGACGGCCCGGAGCCGGGAGCGGGACTCGGGTCGGCGTGCGCCCGCGGTGACAAGACCAGGACGACGGTGAGCATCCCGATCGTGGCGACGGACATCCCGATCCATGGCCACCACCGCCAGCCCGGTGTCTGAAGCGATGTCACGTCGCTCCGACCAGACCCTTGAGGATGTCGAGGATCACCGGGGCCAGGATGGCGATCATGTAGCCGATCCCGGCGGACTGCAGGGCAGTCTTCGCCTTCTGGACCTCACCCGGATCGCCTCCGGCCAGCAGATATCGCAGGCCCCCGATGGTCAGGAAGGTGGTGGCGACCGCCGCGATCATCCCGGTGATCCACGTGGTGATGTTGCCGAGCACCTGGTCGAGCGTTGGCGGCTTGGCCGGCGGTTCGGCGAAGGCTGATCCGGCGACCAGGATCACCAGCAGCGCGGCGAGGGCGAGCACGGCGGGCAGCGCGTAGGGCGAGGCGGGCGGACGGCGCGACTGGGGCGGACGAGCGGACACGGGGACTCCCGCATGGGTGCGAACATCGGGCAGAAAGACGAATCGGCTGGGCCGCGGAGAGAGGGGATGCGGTGGGCCGGGCACCTGGCCGGGGGCTCCATCAGGCCGTCACCTCCCCTCGCGGGTCGGGCGGCGGGTAGCAGCGGTGTCAGCGTCTGCGGCGGAGTCCTCGGGACTGACGGATGCCGGCCCCGCCTGTGGATTGGCGAGACCGCATCCCCTTCTCACCTGGTCAAAACGCCATCAAATGGCGTTTTCTAACGCTCGATCATCAGATCGACCGTGGCCGTGCAGTCGAGCCTGCCGCTGCGAATGGCCTCGGCGAGCTTCACCTCCGCCCGGCGCCGCTTCATCCCCAGCGACTCCGGCGTGCACCCCCGCTGCTCGGCCAGCACCCGGACCGGCATGCCCTCCAGACGGGTGCGGGCGATCAGCTCGGCAGCGTCCCGCGACAGCACACCCTGGCCGATTGCCAGCTCCAGCACGGCCTCCGGGTTCGGAGCCGCGGCCTGCTGCGTCTCCTGCTCGCCAAGCTCAGCCGTCCTGCGGATGTGGCCCGTCTCCTGGTTCCGGAACGTACGCGCCGCTCGGTCCGCAGACCAGCACAGGGAAGCCGGGATCGTGCCCGGCGCCGTCATCGCGTGCGCCCGCTCCCGCAGCGAGATGAGCGCCTCCCAGAACCCGGCCAGCATCACCTGCTGCACCTCCACCGCCAGCTCCGGCACCTCCCGGCGCATCCGGCCGGCGATCCGCCACAGCCCCGGCAGGGCCATCCCGCACGTCGCCACCCGCCAGTCCTCACCGGCCTGACCGTCGGGGCGGGTCAGGTGCAGCAGTCGCAGCCACACCGCCCCGCGCGCCTGGAATCCGACGGACGGGTGCAGCAGCAGCGCCCGCAGCGCCGCCATGTCCAGCCAGCTGTCCGGCAGGCCCTCGCCCAGGTCGCCGACGTACAAGGCCAGCGGCACCGGCCGCTCGACCAGGCGCTGCATCTCCAGCTCCACGAGCTGCAGCGGCTCGACCGGCCGGTCCGAGATCGTACGGAAGTTCATGCTGGTGCTCCTTCGATCCGTTGTCGTCGGCGGTGATCGCCGAGTGGACCGAGTGCGCCAAGGCCCGTGGAGCCGCTCCGGAGCAGATCTCCAGACGGTCCAGAGACGGCGAGGGGCCAGCACGGGGCCCGCATGGAGGCGAGGCGGAGGGGACAGGCCTCCACCTCACCTCCATTACTGCAGTGACCTGCGAAAACGCTGTCCGTGACCGCATCGAAAGCCCCGAGGCGACGCCCCAGGAAATTCCTCAAAGAAATCTCTCCAGGCCTCTTCCCAAGACCCTCGCGGCAGGCAGACGGACTCAATGCCGGGAAGCGCCAGGCCACCGAAAAGCTCGGGCGGACGTTAGAAAGCTGCCCTCTGCCGCGTTTCTCTGGATGTCAGCGTCCTGCGGCGGCCATCAGGCCGAGACCCATGAACCACCCCGCACCTGAAGCTGCCACCAACTCCCCGGCCAAGATCCCCGACAACAAGGCGAACAAGGCCGTGCCGCTGTCGGTCTGGCTCACCGAACCGCCCGCTGGCTGCTGCCCGACCTGCGAGACCACCACCGGCGCGGCATGCGCCCAGCGGACCCCGCCCGGCCTCGCCAGGCAGATCATCAAGGCGTTCTCGGCCCGCGGCGATCTTGTCTTCATCCCCGATGTCGGCAACGCCGCCGTCCTCGCCGCCGCCGTCCAGGCCGGCCGAAGGGCCCTCGCCCTCGCCCCCAGCCACCAGAGTGCGAACCTCGCCTACGAGACCCTGCACAGCACCGCCCCCACCGTGGCGTCCCTCGCCGTTCTTCGACGCGGCACCCCGGGGCACCCCTCCAGCAGGGCAGACAGCAACCAGCGCCGCGCCCGCCTCGCGATCGCCGCACCCCACGACTCCGCCACCCCCGCACAGCTCACCGCGCTCGCCGAGACCTGCACGCGCGCACTCCAGCCGGACGGCGTCCTCGTCATCTGCACGCGGCAGACCAGCGGCCAGGAGACCGCCGGCCACGTCGTTGCCCACGCCCGGGCCGCAGGCCTCGTCTACCTGCAGCACATCGCCGCCGTCGAAGCCACTGCCGACGAGGCCGGCCTCGTGCCCTTGGCACCCGTCACGCAGCATCGCCCGGGCTGCGCCTGCCGCCACCCCGGGCCCGGATCGGGCCGCCACGCCCTGATCCACAGCGACCTCCTGGTCTTCGCCAAGCCCTGAAAACCCGCCAGCCCGCCGCCCGTCCGAAGCCCACGTGGAGTGCCCGCATGACCACCAGCCCCGACACGAAGCCCGCCGTCACCCCGCCCCGGTCCCCGTCGGCCGCACCCGGCGCGGTGACGCTGGCTCAGCTGCCCACCTCGGTCTGGGTCACCGCACAGAAAGACGCCCGCAACCAGCGCCGTGGCCGCTACAGCCCCGCCTCCGCCGCCCACCCCGCCAAGATGCTCCCGGCCATCGCCTCCCACGCCGTCGCCACCTACACCACCCCTGGCCAGCTCGTTCTCGACCCGATGTGCGGCATCGGCACCACCCTCGTCGAAGCGGTCCACCTCGGCCGCAACGCCCTCGGCGTCGAACTCGAACCCCGCTGGGCCGCCATCGCCCGCGGCAACCTCAACCACGCCCGCGCCCAGGGCGCGAGCGGCCACGCCCGCGTCAAGACCGGCGACGCCCGCCGCACCCACGCCCTCATCGGCTCCGACCAGTACGGCCGGGTGCAGCTCCTGCTCACCTCCCCGCCCTACGGCGCCTCCCTGCACGGCCAGGTCGTCTCCAGCCGCGAGAGCGGCCAGCCCGGAATCGCCAAGTTCGACGGCACCTACGGCGACAACCCCGCCAACCTCGCCCACGCCGCCACCGACGACCTCCTGGAGGCGTTCACCACCGTCCTCACCAGCTGCCTGCCGCTGCTCGCCAACGGCGCGTACGTCGCCGTCACCGCCCGCCCCTGGCGCCACCACGGCGAACTCGTCGACCTGCCCGCCGCCGTCATCGCCGCCGGCCAGGCCGCAGGACTCACCCCCGTCGAGCGCTGCGTCGCCCTACTCGCCGGGATCCGCGACGGACAGCTGGTAGCCCGTCCCTCCTTCTTCCAGCTCAAGAACATCCGCGCCGCCCGCGCGGCCGGGGTCCCGATGCACCTGATCGTCCACGAGGACGTCCTCGTCTTCCGCAAGCGGAAGGCACAGATGACGCGCCGTGAGGAATGGCCGGACGCTGCTCACTGGCAGCCCGCGTAACCATCCTGGACGTCGTCGTCGACGACGGGCCGGGCCGCCCGGCCCGTCGCGCCCCGCGTGGCGGACCGAACTGGCTTCCCCGTGTGACCAGGCTGAGGTCTGGCGGCCCGGAGGCCTCTTGGTGGCCCGGCCCATGCAGCGACCGCTCCTCGATCAGACCAAGGTGTGCATGTATGACTCAACCCGAGCGACATTGCCGGCCCTCTGAGAAGCCGCCGAACCTGAGCGTGCTGCTGCCTGCCGGCGGGCCATCGCTCACACCCGAGGCTGCCGCGCTACTTCTCCGTCTGCTTCGCCGGTACGCCGCCGAGCACGCACCGCCCTTCGTGATGCCGGCCGGACCCGCTTCTCGACACGCTGGATCTCCTCCCTCGTCCGAGTTACGGATGGACGCGTGCGCCGCAGCAGGAATCCCCTGGCGAGCGGCGCCGTGTCACGGTAACGCCGGCCCGCGAAGGAGCACCCACGTTGATGGAGAGCCTGCCTGACAGCATTCCCGTCCCCCGGTGGAAGGTCGGCCTTGCCCGAGCAGTCCCGGTCCGCCAGCGGTCGAGGGACGGACTCAGGTTCGCCTTCTGTGGGCGGGTGTCAACCGAAGACCAGCAGGACCCGGAAGCCTCCCGCGCGTGGCAGCTGACCCGGGCCAGGAACCTCATCGAACCCACCGGCGGTCGGATCACCGCCGAGTACTTCGACGTCGGTCACAGCCGCTCCCTGCCCTGGAAGCGCCGACCCCAGTCCGCCAGCCTGCTGGCCGCCCTCGCCAACCCCGACCGCGGCTTCGACGCCGTCGTCATCGGCGAGCCGCAACGAGCTTTCTACGGCAACCAGTTCGGCAACACCTTCCCACTGTTCACCCACTACGGCGTGCAGTTGTGGGTACCCGAGGTAGGCGGGCCGATCGATCCGGACAACGAGGCCCATGACCTGATCATGTCGGTCTTCGGCGGCATGTCCAAGGGCGAGCGCAACCGCATTCGCGTCCGCGTCCGCTCCTCCATGGGCGCGCAAGGCCCGGCATGAGGGACGCTTCCTCGGCGGTCGCCCCCCGTACGGCTACCGCCTCGTCGACCTCGGCCCGCACCCCAACCCCGCCAAGGCTGCCGACGGCCGCATGCTGCGTGGACTCGAACCAGACCCCGCCGCTGCGCCCGTTGTGCAGCGCATCTACCGCGAATACCTCCTGGGCCTGGGGATCTTCGCGATCGCCGAAGGGCTCACCTCCGACGGCATCCCCTGCCCTTCCGCCCACGACCCGGCCCGCAACTCTCACCGCGGCGGCATCGCCTGGTCCAAGCAGGCGGTCCGGGTCATCCTCACCAACCCGCGCTACACGGGTCATCAGGTCTGGAACAAACAGCGCAAGGACGAGACCCTCATCGACATCGAGGATGTCACCCTCGGCTACGCGACCACCCTGCGGTGGAACACTCGGGACAAGTGGATCGTCTCCGACAAGATCGTTCACCAGCCGCTGGTCGACGACGAGACCTTCGCCCAGGTCCAGGACCTTTTCGCCGCCCGAGTCGGGACCGGAACGGCCCACGTCCAGCACCGCACCCGCCACCTGTATTTGCTACGGGGCGCCCTGCACTGCGGAATCTGTGAGCGGCGTATGCAGGGCCAGCACTCCCGCGAGGACGCCTACTATCGCTGCCGCTTCCCCACCGAGTACGGACTGGCCAACCACGTCCAGCACCCCCGCAACGTCTACCTCCGCGAGTCCTGGATCATCGCGCCGCTCGACCGGTGGATCGGCACCGTTTTCAGCCCCCACCGGCTCTCTGTCACCATCGAAGCCATGGCCAACGCCGTGTCCGGTGATTCCTGCCGAGACCTGGCTCTTGCCGAGCGCGCCCGCGAGGAGATCACCGACTGTGCGGCGAAACTCGCCACCCACCGTGCCGCTCTCGAAGCCGGCGCGGACCCCAAGATCGTCGCTGGCTGGATGGCCGAAACCCAGGCCCGTCAAGCCGCCGCCGAAGCCCGAGTCCGCACTGCGCTGTTTACCGACGCGCAGCCGACCATCGACGAGATCACTGCCCTGGTGCGCCAGTGCTCACAGCTCGCCAGCCTCGTTGCAGACGCCGGACCGGCAGAGAAGAGCGCCATCTACCGGAGCCTGGGGCTTCGGCTGACGTATGACCCGGCGAAAGCCGAAATCCGCGTTGAGGCCCGACCTGGCACCCAGCCCTCGCCTCACCAAGCGCTGGAAACGACAAATCCCCACGGGGCTCTTTCGAGCTCCCGTGGGGATTTGGTCGGTGTCCGAGGGGGGACTTGAACCCCCACGCCCGATAAAGGGCACTAGCACCTCAAGCTAGCGCGTCTGCCATTCCGCCACCCGGACCGGGTGTCGTCCTCGCGGCTTTCGATCTCTCGTCCGTCGCGCTGACAGATGTAACTGTAGCAAAGATCGGCTTGGGCTCCCAAAACGGCTCCGGGCGGGGGAACGGAGCTGGTGGCGGGGGCAAGGGGCGGTCTGTGGCGGCAGCGTGACCAGGGGGTTTCGGGGCCGTGCGGGGGGTGGATCGGGATGGAGGGCTGGGAGAGGATGGGCGGACGTGCTCGTACGGCCCGGGTGCAGGTCCTGGGGGTGGCGCGCTGGTGCGTCGGTGCGGGCCCAAGACGAGGAGTGACCGTGAGCGAGCGGAGCGAGTCGGCGGCGCCGAAGGTGACGGCTGAGTCGGAAGTCGCCGAGATCTGTCGCGATCTGATCCGGATCGACACCAGCAACTACGGGGACGGGTCCGGGCCGGGCGAGCGCAAGGCGGCCGAGTACGTGGCCGAGCAGCTCGCCGAGTTCGGGATCGAGCCGCAGATCTTCGAGTCGGCCAAGGGGCGGGCCTCGACCGTGGTCCGGATCGAGGGCGAGGACCGGTCCCGCCCGGGCCTGCTGATCCACGGCCACACCGACGTGGTGCCGGCCAACGCCGCGGACTGGACGTACGACCCCTTCGGTGGCGAGATCGCGGACGGCTGCGTCTGGGGCCGCGGCGCGGTCGACATGAAGGACATGGACGCGATGACCCTCGCGGTCATCCGCGACCGGCTGCGCACCGGCCGCAAGCCCCCGCGCGACATCGTGCTCGCCTTCCTCGCCGACGAGGAGGCGGGCGGCACCTACGGCGCGCGCTTCCTGGTGGACAAGCACCCGGAGCTGTTCGAGGGCGTGACCGAGGGCATCGGCGAGGTCGGCGGCTTCTCCTTCACGGTCAACGACCAGGTGCGGCTCTACCTGGTGGAGACCGCCGAGAAGGGCATGCACTGGATGCGCCTGACGGTCGAGGGCCGGGCCGGGCACGGTTCGATGGAGAACGACGACAACGCCATCACCGAGCTGTGCGAGGCGGTCGCCCGGCTCGGCCGGCACACGTTCCCGCTGCGGATCACCAAGACCGTCCGCGCCTTCCTGGACGAGCTGTCCGACGCTCTCGGGGTCGAGCTGGATCCGGAGAACATGGACGAGACGCTGCGCGTCCTCGGCGGCATCGCCAAGATGATCGGCACCACGCTGCGCAACACCGCCCAGCCGACCATGCTCGGCGCCGGCTACAAGGTGAACGTGATCCCGGGTCAGGCCACCGCCCACGTGGACGGGCGCTTCCTGCCCGGCTACGAGGAGGAGTTCCTCGCCGAGCTGGACAGTGTGCTCGGCCCGCGCGTGAAGCGGGAGAGCCTGCACTCGGACCGGGCGATCGAGACGAGCTTCGACGGCTCGCTGGTCGACGCGATGCAGACCGCGCTGCGCGCGGAGGACCCGATCGCCCGTGCCGTGCCGTACTGCCTGTCGGGCGGTACGGACGCCAAGTCCTTCCAGGACCTCGGCATCCGCTGCTTCGGTTTCGCGCCGCTGCAGCTGCCGCCGGAGCTGGACTTCGCCGGGATGTTCCACGGCGTGGACGAGCGGGTGCCGGTGGACGGGCTGAAGTTCGGCGTTCGGGTGCTGGACCGCTTCATCGACGCCTGCTGATCAGGCGACTGGGTCGGCCCGCTCCCGGAGTGCCGGGGGCGGGCCGACCGCATTGTCCGAGCGCATGATTGTGGGACGGGCTGATGGAGATCAACAGAAACGGTTCTCCTGTGCAATTCTGCGCCGATTGTCTGTGCGAAGCATCACCGTTGCGAGTGAATGGGAAATCTGTTCCGTACCCCGTTTGCCGCAGTGTCGTTCATTCCTGTGCAGCCCGCCGAACGGGTTGCGTTGTCCATACAGGAGGAATGATGAAGGTCAAGAAGATCGCCGCTGTCGCCGCCGCCACCGGTGGCCTGGTGCTCGCCGCCGCCGGTGTCGCGTCCGCTCACGGCGGTGCCGGCGCCGAGGGTGTGGCCGCGGGCTCTCCGGGTGTCGTCTCGGGCAACCAGGTCCAGATTCCGGTCCACGTCCCGGTGAACCTGTGCGGCAACACCGTCAGCGTGATCGGCGTGCTGAACCCGGCGTTCGGCGACCACTGCGCCAACGTCTGAGTCAACCTCCGGGCCGCCGAGGCCCGTTGAGCCGATTCACCCCGGCCCCCGGGCGGCGGACGCGCCGCATCGGGGGCCTTCGCGCGTCCGGTCGGACGGCGCGGCAAGGCGCTGTGGGCCGTAGTCGCTCGATCGGGTGAAGCCGGTTCGTTCGGCTCAACCTCGCCGTTGGCCTCTCGTTAACTCCTGTGCAGTCGAAGACCTTGCGTGATTTTTGCATGTGCGGAAATTCCGACTTTCACAAGGTTCACGTCAAGATTGCCACGCCGTCTCGAAACGTCAGGGGAAAACATGAGGAATGTAGCCAAGAAGGGGATCCTCACCGCCGTGGCCACCGGCAGCGTGCTGGCCTCCGCCGCCGGCTACGCCTACGCGGGCGCGGAGGCGCAGGGAGGTGCGGCGGGCTCGCCGGGCGTCGCCTCGGGGAACTCGGTACAGGTGCCGGTCGAGGTGCCGATCAACGCGTGCGGCAACACCGTCGACGTGATCGGCCTGCTGAACCCGGCGTACGGCAACCACTGCGCCAATGTCAGCAGCGGCCGCCCCGCGGCCCCGCGGCCCGGCCAGACCGGTCAGCCCGGTGGCGGCACCGGCGGCAACAGCAGCAGCGGCAGTGGCGGCAGCGACAGCTCCAGCAGCGGCGCCGGCCACGGCTCCTCCGCCTCGGGTGCCTCCGCCAGCGGTGTCACGGCCGGCTCGCCCGGTGTGATCTCCGGCAACAGCGTCCAGGCCCCGGTTCACATTCCGATCAACGCCTGCGGCAACTCGGTCGACGCGGCCGGCGTCGGCAACCCCGCCTTCGGCAACTCCTGCGGCAACGTGGCCCAGCCCGCCCCGAAGCCGACCGACCACTGCTCCGAGGGCCACACCCCCTCCACCCCGCCGTCCACCGGCGGCGACACCCCCTGTCCCGGGGGCCACACCCCCTCCACCCCGCCGTCCACCGGCGGCAACACCCCCTCCACCCCGCCGTCCACCGGCGGTGACACCCCCGGTGGCGGGCGCAACGGCGGCCCGGTGACCGGCAGCACTCCGGTCACCCCGGTGAGCAACAACGCCGGCACCCAGGCCGTCCCGGCCGCGGCCCGGACCAGCACTCCGGCCGCCCCCGTCGCCCAGAGCACCGCCGCGGGCGGCCAGCTGGCCTCCACCGGCGCCGGCGGCGTCGAGGTGCTCGGCGCCGCCGGGCTCGCGCTGCTGATCGGCGGCGGTGTGCTCTACCGCCGCGCCCGCGCCGGCGCCCGCTGAGCCCCCCGACCGCTCAGCGGCACCGGTAGTCGAAACGACGTGTCCGCGGCCGCCCGATGAACGGGCGGCCGCGGACACGTGATAGCTGGGCGCGGATCATCCGCGGCTGCGCAGGGCGGAGGCCCCGCCCGTCACCAGTTCCGGACCTGCCGGATGATCCGCCGCTTCAGCCGGACCGTCCGGCTGCCGTCGGGGAACAACCTCAGCCGGTCGAGCTCCCAGTGCCCGTACTCGGCGTGCTCGGTGAGCAGTTGGCGCGCCGCGTTGCGCGTGGTGCCGCGCGGCATACGCAGCGACTGGTACTCGTACTCCGGCTGCCGGACCGGCTTCGGTGGGGTCAAAACGCTCCTCCTGGGGATCACCTGCACGCAAGCCTACGGCCTGCCTCGGACACTCGGCCCGGGTATTTCCGGCCGACCTCCCGTGCGGAAGCGGCGGTTCGACGGCCCGTGACCCGAACGCTCGGCTGACAGTGCATCAGTTCTGTTGCTCCTGTGGAGTGGATACCCCGAACCCGGCGCGCGAAGCGGCACCCGGACGGCCCCGTCGGGCCGGTCGCGCGCCCTCTGCGCTCGGCCCGCGCCGGTCCCGCGGGGGACGGAACGGGATGGATCGGACATCAGGGCGGAAGTTGCGGTGAAATCGCGGGTGTAGGTGACAACCGCTGTGCGTAGCGACACCGTGGGGAGATAGCGTCTGCACCATGTCTGATGCCGCGCAGCCCACCATTGCCGAGGTACGCGCCGCCGCTGAGGCGGTCAAGGCCGCCATCGACCGTCATCTGGAAGCGGTGTCAAGCCCCAACGCAGCTGATGATCCCGCCGTGTCCGCCGCTTACGAGCAGCTCGCCGCGGCGGCCATCGCCTACGACCAACTCCTGTACGAGGTCTACGACGAGGTCACCCCCTTCGAGATCCCCGGGGACGAGGGACCGGGTGGCTACCACGGCCCGGAACAGCCCGAGGCGATCAGCGTGCTGATCCGCCGCGACTACCACGTGGTCGACCCCAAGCGGCTGCGCGCCCAGGCCGAGCGGCTCGACGAGACGCTGACCCCGGGCGGGGCGGGCGGGGTGAACTCCGCGATCGGCGTGCTGTTCGGCGAGTACGAGCCCGACGAGATCGCCGCCCGCAGCGAGGAGTTCGGCCTGGAGGAGGCGGACTCGACGCTCTGGGTCGCGGCGGCCGAGCCGACCGAGCCGGGGGAGTGGCTGCCGGAGCCCTTCGAACACGCCGACCCCCAGCTGCTGATCTGCCGGTTCGACGTGAGCGAGGTCTACGACGACGAGGACCTCGACGACTGACGTGATCCGGTACGGACGAAGGGCGGGCCCGGAAGCACCGGACCCGCCCTTCGTCCGTCGGCCGATCAGTACGCCGACGCCGCGTTCTCCGCGAGGATCGCCCGCAGCCGGGTGGTGCGCGGCTGCGCCGGGCGCTCGGCGACGGCCTGGACGAGCGCCGGGCCCGCCGCGTGCACGACCGAGAGGTGCCGCTCGCCGCGTCCGAAGGCGGTGTAGACCCACTGCCGGGTGAGCGCCGGTCCGGCGTCCTCCGGGAGCACCACCACGGCCCCGGGCCAACGGCGGCCGAGCGCCTGGTGGACCGTCAGCGACCAGCCGTGCCGAAGCCGGGCGGCCTCCGCGGGCGGGACGGTCCGGCGCGAGCCGTCCGGGTACTCCAGGTGCAGACCGGTGGCGTCGCCGTCCAGTACCCGGGCCGAGCGGGTGATCCCGGGCGCGGGGGACTCCACCACCCGGTCGCCCGGGTCGAAGCCGCCGAAGCGGCCGGGGCCGGGGTTCAGCCGGGCCTTGGCAGCGGCGTTCAGCGCACGCGTACCGGCCGGCCCGCCGTGGCCGGGGGTGAGCAGCACCACCTGCTCGGCGGGGATGCCGAGGGCGCGCGGGATGGAGTCGGTGAGCAGCTGGACGGCGCGGTGGACGGCCTCGCCGCCGTCCTTGGCGGTCAGGATGACCACCTCCTTGTCCGGCGCCTCGACCTGCTGCAGCTCGCCGACGCCGACACCGGAGACCAGCTCGCCGATCGGACCGAAGTCCGGGGTGCGGGAGGCGACCGCCGGGCAGACTTTGGCGGCCAGCAGGTCGGCGAAGAACCGGCCGGGGCCGGCGGACCAGAGCTGGCCCGGGTCGCCGCTGAGCACCAGCCGGGTGCCGTCGGCGAGCGACTCCAGCAGGGTGGCGGCGAGTTCGATGTCCAGCAGCGGCGCGTCCAGGACGACCAGGAGGTCCAGGGCGAGCGAGCCGTCGGGGGAGCGGCCGGGGCCGGCCGTACCGGACAGCAGCTCGGCGAGGGTGGCCACCGAGGCCTCCGCCCCGGCGAGCGCGGCGAAGGACTCCCGGCCCTGGTCGGTCCAGGTGGCGGCCCAGGCCCGCAGCCCGAGCCCCCGGGCGGCGGCGAGCAGCGCGGCGGGCTCGGCCCGGGCGGCCTCGCCGCCGGTGTGCAGCACCAGCGCGCTGTCGGCGACGGCCTGGACGAGGGCGGTCGCGGAGGAGGACGGCGCGGCCTCGGCGGCCGCCGCCCAGGCGGTGGGGCCGGGGGCGGCGGGCGCCGCCACGTCCTCGGCTTCGGCGGATTCCGCGGTGTCCGTGTCCGAGCCCGAGCCCGAGCCCGAGTCAGCGTCCGCGTCGGCTTCCTCCCCGGCCTCCGCCTCCCCGGCCTCCGCCTCCCCGGCCTCCGCCTCCTCCGCCTCCCCGGGCTCGACGTCCTCACCCGGTACGAAAGTGGCCATCAGCTGCAGCAGCCCCTCGGCGAGGCTGTCCTCCGCCATCGCCAGCCGCTCCAGCGCGAGCAGCGTCCGGGTCGGTGGCTCGTCGTCCTCGCCGCCCGCCGCCTGCGCCTCGGGCCCGCTCAACTCCTCCTGGAAGGGCAGCACCCGCCCGTCTGCGACGGCGGCCTGGATCGCGGCGGCCGGGTCCGGCATCCGGAGCCGGTCGAGCCCGGCCGTCACCTCGGCCAGCTCCAGCGCCGAGTGCCCGCGCAGCGCCGCCTGCTCCAGCAGCCACGGCACCAGCGCCTGGGCTCGGCGTGGGTCGCCCGGCTCGGCCTCGGGACCGAGCAGCCCGCGGGCGAAGCGGTCCGCGTGCTCGGGGCGGACGCCGGGCAGGCCGAGCACCGCCCACGGGTCCTCGCGCAGCCGTGCGGCGGCCTCGTCGCCGAACTCGGCCACGGCGGCGGCCGCCAACTCGGCCGGGGCACCGCCCGCGGTCAGCACCGCGGCGGCCTCCTGAAGCGCGTCGCCGCGCGGCCCGTCGGGCCCCACGGCCGCCGGAGCGGCGGGAGCTGCCGGAGCGCCCGCGCCCGTAGCCGCTGACGCCTCCACCGGCTTCGAAGCCCCGGGGGCCCCCGGAGCCGAGGGAGCGCCGGAAGCCCGCGGAGCCCCCGAACCCCCGGAGGCCTGCGGCTCCGAGGCCTGCGGCCCGATCCTGCGGATCCGCTCCGCCAGCTCGGCGATCTTCGCCGCCTTGTCGGCCGGCGAGGCCGAGGTCTCCTCCGGAGCGCCGTTCCCCGTGTCACTCATCGTCGTCCGCTCCAAAGGTCACTCCACTGCACGTTCTGCTCGACAACCCGGCCCGGCGGTCACAGCTCGGTCCACCCCTGGTCCGGGTAGCGGTGCACCGGCGACGAGATGTCGTCCAGCGCGCCGCGGATCTCACCCGGAAGCGTAAGCGCCTCCACTGACAGCGCCGCCTGCAGCTGTGCCACCGTCCGCGCCCCGACCAGCGCACTCGCCACCCCGGGCCGGTCCCGGACCCAGGCCAGCGCGACCGCCAGCGGGCTGCTGGCCAGCCCGTCGGCGGCGGTGGCGACGGCGTCCACGATCCGCCGCGAACGCTCCCCGAGGTACGGCTGGACGAACCCGGACAGGTACGCCGAGGCGCCGCGCGAGTCCTGCGGGACGCCGTGCCGGTACTTGCCGGTGAGCACCCCGCGCCCGAGCGGCGAGCCGGCGAGGACGCCGACCCCGGCGTCCAGCGCGGCGGGCAGCGCCTCCCGCTCCATGCCGCGCTGCAGCAGCGAGTACTCCAGCTGCGCCCCGGCCAGCGGCATCCGCCCGTGGTGGGCGCGCTGCCAGGTGGCGGCCTTGGCGAGCTGCCAGCCGCTGAAGTCGCAGACCCCGACGTAGCGGGCGCGGCCGGAGGAGACGGCGATGTCGAGGGCGCTGAGGGTCTCCTCGACCGGGGCCATCGAGTCGAAGGAGTGCACCTGCCACAGGTCCACGTAGTCGGTGCCGAGTCGGTGCAGCGAGGCGTCCAGGGCGGCGAGGAGGTGGCCGCGGGATCCGTCGAAGCGGCGGGTGGACTCGGGGACGCTGCCCGCCTTGGTGGCGATGACGAGTTCGGAGCGGGGGATCAGACTGTCGGTGAGGCGGGAGATCAGGTACTCGGCCCCGCCGTCCGCGTACACGTCGGCGGTGTCGACGAGGTTGCCGCCGGCGTCGACGAACTCCTTGAGCTGCTCGGCGGCCTCGTGCTCGTCGGTGTCGCGGCCCCAGGTCATGGTGCCGAGACCGAGGCGGGAGACCTGCAGGCCAGTGCGGCCGAGGTGACGCTTTTCCATCGGACGGGCCCTCCACTGGCCGATGGCCCCGGTCGCCCCGGAAGCCCTGAAAACGCGCAGGTGGGGAGAGGACTTCCCACGTCGGCTGAGCGTAGCGGCCGGTGTGCGGGCAGGGGCGCCGACCCGCAGAACGATCAGTGACTCGCCCGCTCGCCTCCGGGCCCTCCTGACCCGGCGCCGACGGTGGGCACTCCGTCGCTCCTCCGTCGCTCCTCCGCGTCTCCCTTCCGGTGCCGACAGACCCTTCGTCCCGGACCGGTCCGGTGTGACCCAGGCCACCGCTACCGGCCAGTAGCATGGCCCTCGCGTGCGCGGTTACGCTCGCCGGCGAACCCGCCCGCCCGACTGGCCACCAAGCCCACCGACTGGAAGGTTCGGCACATGCGACTCGGCATCAACCTCGGCTACTGGGGACTCGGCATGGACGCCGACAACATCGAGGTGGCCCAGGAGGCGGACCGGCTCGGCTACTCGGTCTGCTGGGCCGCGGAGGCGTACGGCTCCGACGCCGCGACGGTGCTGAGCTTCGTCGCCGCGAAGACCGAGCGGATCGACGTCGGCTCGGCCATCTTCCAGATCCCGGCCCGTACCCCGGCGATGACCGCGATGACCGCCGCGACCCTGGACACCCTCTCCGGCGGCCGCTTCCGCCTCGGCCTCGGAGTCTCCGGCCCGCAGGTCTCCGAGGGCTGGTACGGCGTGAAGTTCGACAAGCCGCTCGCCCGCACCCGCGAGTACGTGGAGATCATCCGCAAGGCCATGTCCCGCGAGCGCCTGGTGCACGAGGGCGCGCACTGGACGCTGCCGCTGCCCGGCGGCCCGGGCAAGCCGATCAAGCTCACCGTGCACCCGGTGCGCGAGCACATCCCGCTGTACATCGCCGCGATCGGCCCGAAGAACCTGGAGCAGACCGGCGAGATCGCCGACGGCTGGCTCGGCATCTTCTTCGCCCCCGAGCACGCCGCGCTCTCCCTGGACCCGCTGAAGGCCGGGCGCGCCAAGGCCGGCAAGTCCCTGGACGGTTTCGACCTCTGCCCGACCGTCACCATCGCGGTCGGCGAGGACATCAAGGCCGGCGTCGACTCCCAGCGCTCCTACGCCGCGCTCTACATCGGCGGCATGGGCAGCAAGGAGAAGAACTTCTACAACCAGCTCGCCCGGCGGATGGGTTACGAGCGGGAGGCCGACGAGATCCAGGAGAAGTACCTGGCCAAGGACTACGCGGGCGCCGCGGCCGCCGTCCCGCACGACCTGATCGACGCCACCTCGCTGGTCGGCGACACCGCCCGGATCGCCGACCGGATGCAGGCCTACGCCGACGCGGGCGTCACCACGCTCACCCTGGCCCCGTCCGGCTTCACCCTGGACGAGCGGATCCAGGCGCTGCGCACCGGCGTCGAGGCGCTGGAGCGGGCCGGCCTCGCCTGAGCGCGCTCCCGGAGGTTCCGGCGGCACCGCAGCCGGTCGTGCCGCGTCGACCTCTCGGCCATGGGCGGTCGAGCTCGCAGGTAGCGCCCGACCGGCTGTTGGGCGGTCATCCGCCCCTGTCACCGCTACGCCGTGACAGGGGCGCCCGACCGCCGCCCCGCATCCCGTGCAGCAGCGGCCCGGTGGGCGTTGCCCGGTATGCAGCCGCACCCCACGGCGTTGCCCGGAGGCCGTAGGCTAAGCCCCATGCCCACCCTGCTGCTCGTCCGCCACGGCCGTTCGACCGCGAACACCGCTGGAATCCTGGCCGGTTGGACCCCCGGCGTGGACCTGGACGACACCGGGCGCGCGCAAGCCGCCGCGTTGGCCGGGCGTGTGGCCGGGATCCCGCTGGCGCAGGCGGTCAGCAGCCCGCTGGAGCGCTGTCGGCAGACCCTGGAGCCGCTGCTCGCGGCCCGGCCCGAGCTGGCCCCGCCGGCCGAGGACGAGCGGCTGGGGGAGTGCCACTACGGCGAGTGGACCGGCCGCCCGCTGGCCGAGCTGGCCAAGGAGCCGCTCTGGCGCACCGTGCAGGACCACGCGGCCGCCGCCGCCTTCCCCGGCGGTGAGTCGCTGCGCGAGCTGAGCCACCGCACGGTGAGCGCGGTCCGCGAGTGGAACGCGAAGATCGCCGCAGAGCACGGTGAGGACGCGGTCTGGATCGCCTGCTCGCACGGGGACGTGATCAAGGCGGTGGTGGCCGACGCGCTCGGGCTGCACCTGGACCACTTCCAGCGGATCAGTGTCGAGCCCTGCTCCGTCACCGCGATCCGCTACACCCCGCTGCGGCCCTTCGTGCTGAGAATGGGCGACACCGGCGACCTCTCCTCGCTGGCCCCCAAGCCCCACGCCGCCCCGGCCACCCCGGCCGGTGACGCGGTGGTCGGCGGCGCGGCCTGAGCGGCACCCGCCCGAACGCCTGAACAGCGCCCTCACCGGCGGCGGCACCACCCGAACCCACGGGTGCCACCCCGCCGCCGGCCTCCTGCTCGGGTCCCCGGCCGGGGCCCGGAGGTCGTAGGGTGACTGATGAGTGCCTCACAGTCCGACAAGCCCGCCCAGTCCGACAACCCAGCGATCCCCCACGGCGGATCCGCACCGACCGACACGATCCGGAGCGAGAGCGTGCCCCGTCAGGTCTTCTTCTACGACCAGCCCGAACGGTTCGTGGCCGGTACCGTCGGCCAGCCCGGCGCCCGGGCGTTCTACCTGCAGGCCAGCGCCCGGGGCCGGATCACCAGTGTGCTGCTGGAGAAGACCCAGGTCGCCGCACTCGCCGAGCGGATCGAGGAGGTCCTCGACGAGGCCTTGCGGCGCAGCGGCGGAGACACCTCCATCCCGGCCACCGCACCCAAGGACCTGCTCGACACCGCCCCGCTGGACCTGCCGCTGGAGCAGGAGTTCCGGGTCGGCACCATGGCGCTGGCCTGGGACAGCATGGACGGCTGCCTGGTGGTCGAGGCACAGGCGCTGGTCGAGGAGGAGGAAGAGGAGGGCGAGGAGGCCGTCTTCCGCGACGACGAGAACGGCCCGGACATGCTGCGGGTGCGGCTGTCCGGAGCGATGGCCCGGGTGTTCGCCAAGCGCGCGCTGGACCTGGTCGCGGCCGGCCGCAGGCCCTGCCCGTTCTGCAACCTGCCGCTGGACCCGGAGGGTCACCTGTGCCCGCGCGCGAACGGCTACCGGCGCTGAACACCGAGACCCCGCCGCAGGCCGACCCGGCGACGGCCGCCGCCCTCGCCGCCGACGTGCCCACCGCCCTGGCCCTGCTGCGCCAGGGCGAACTGACCGTGCACGGCCGGCTCACCGAGGCCTCCAACGCCGCGCTGTACTGCACGGTCGAGCACGGCTCGCTGAGCGCGCAGGCGGTCTACAAGCCGGTGGCCGGCGAGCGCCCGCTCTGGGACTTCCCGGACGGCACGCTGGCCGGCCGCGAGGTCGCCGCCTACGAGCTGTCCGCCGCGACCGGCTGGGCGCTGATCCCACCCACCGTGCTGCGCGGGGGGCCGCACGGGCCCGGCATGGTGCAGCTGTGGGTCGAGCCGGACCCGCGGGCCGAGCCGTTGCTGGCGCTGCAGGACCCGGACGGCCCGGAGGACGGCTGGCTGCCGATCGTGCGGGCCGAGGTCGAGGGCGGCCGGCTGGCGCTGCTGGTGCACCACGACGACCGGCAGCTGCGCCGGCTGTCCGTGCTGGACGCGGTGCTCAACAACGCCGACCGCAAGGGCGGCCATCTGATCCCCGCCGCCGACGGCCGGGTGTACGGCATCGACCACGGCGTCACCTTCAGCACCGAGGGCAAGCTGCGCACCCTGCTCTGGGGCTGGGCCGGCGACCCGCTGCCCGCCGAGGCGCTGGAGGTGCTGGTCCGGCTGGCCGAGCAGTTGGACGGCGAGCTGGCCGAGCGCCTCGCCCCGCACCTGACCACCGCCGAACTGGACGCCACCCGCGCCCGGGTGGCCGCGCTGCGCAGCTCCGGCACCCACCCGCTGCCCTCCCGGGACTGGCCCGCGATCCCCTGGCCGCCGGTGTAGGAGCGGGACCCGCCGGTGTGGCAGCCCCAACCGCCGGTGGTCTGGACCTGTCGCCGGAATGGGTCGCACACTGCTCCGATGGACGTGCGACGGACCACCCCACCCCCCGATCCACGGGAGGGAGACGGTGCATGCCCACGTCCGGCTCCAGCCGTGTCCCCCGGGCGCCCGCCCGTGCCCGACCCGGAACGTGCTCCATCACCGGAAACGTTGCTTTATCAGTCGGGAAGCGATCAGACAACGACAGGAAGCGAATCCAGTCGATCTTTGTTACTGGTTAGGCTTTCAAATGTTCTCAAGGTTAAAGTCGATCCCATGCATGCCTGGCCCGCCTCCGAGGTTCCCGCCCTGCCTGGTCAGGGGCTTCCCCTTCGTATCTTCGACACCGCAGCGGGCAAGGTCCGCGAGGTCGTGCCGCAGGACGGCACCGCCCGGATCTACGTCTGCGGCATCACTCCCTACGACGCGACCCACATGGGTCACGCCGCCACCTACAACGCGTTCGACCTGGTGCAGCGCGTCTGGAAGGACGCCGGCCACGACGTCCTCTACATCCAGAACGTGACCGACGTGGACGACCCGCTGCTCCAGCGCGCGGTCGAGACCGGCCAGGACTGGGTGGCCCTGGCCGAGCGCGAGACGGCCCTGTTCCGCGAGGACATGACCGCCCTGCGGCTGCTCCCGCCGGCCCACTACATCGGCGCCGTCGAGTCGATCCCGTGGATCGTTCCGATCGTCCAGAAGCTGCTGGCCTCCGGCGCCGCTTACAAGGTGGACGAGGACATCTACTTCTCGGTCGACTCCGACCCGCACTTCGGCGAGGTCTCCGGCCTCACCCGGGAGGCCATGCGCCCGGTGTTCGCCGAGCGCGGCGGCGACCCGGACCGCCCCGGCAAGCGCAACCCGCTGGACGCCCTGCTCTGGCTGGCCGCCCGCCCGGGCGAGCCCGCCTGGGACACCGAGCTCGGCCACGGCCGCCCCGGCTGGCACATCGAGTGCGTGGCGATCGCGCTGCAGTACCTGGGCATGACCTTCGACATCCAGGGGGGCGGCAGCGACCTGTCCTTCCCGCACCACGAGATGGGCGCCGCGCACGCCCAGGTCGCCACCGGCTCCCACCCGTACGCCAGGGCTTACGTGCACGCCGGCATGGTCGCCCTGGACGGCCAGAAGATGTCCAAGTCCCGCGGCAACCTGGTCTTCGTCTCCGCCCTGCGCCGCGAGGGCGTCGACCCGGCGGCGATCCGCCTGGCGCTGCTCTCGCACCACTACCGCGCGGACTGGGAGTGGACCAAGGGCATCCTGGACGAGGCCGTGGAGCGCCTCGCCCGCTGGCGGGCCGCGGTCTCCCGCCCGGACGGCCCGTCGGCCGAGCAGCTGCTCGCCGAGGTCCGCACCGCGCTCGCGAACGACCTGGACGCGCCCGCCGCGCTGGCCGCGGTGGACCGTTGGGCCGCGCAGCAGGAGGGCGAGGGAGGCACCGACGCCGGCGCGCCCGGCCTGGTCACCCGCACCGTGGACGCCCTGCTCGGCGTCGCGCTCTGAGTACCGCGAAGGGGCGTCAGGACCAGGTGTCCTGACGCCCCTTCGGCGTACCGCTGCTCCGGCGGCCCCGAGGAGAAGGGCTACTCCTCCTCGGGCCCGTCCTGGCTCTCCCGGGCCGCGCCCGGCGCCTCCGGCTCGGCCGGCCGCTCGGCCGTCGCGTGTCCGGACACCGGCTTCTCGCCGGTCGGACCGACGTTCTCCCGGCGGCGCAGGTAGCGCTCGAACTCGCGCGCGATGGCGTCCCCGGAGGCCTCCGGCAGCTCCGCGGTGTCCTGCGCCTCCTCCAGCTGCTGGACGTACTCGGCCACCTCGCTGTCCTCGGCGGCCAACTGGTCCACGCCCAGCTGCCAGGCCCGGGCGTCCTCGCCGAGCTCGCCCGGCGGGATGCGCAGGTCCAGCAGGTCCTCCAGCTTGTTGATCAGCGCCAGGGTGGCCTTGGGGTTGGGCGGCTGCGCGACGTAGTGCGGCACCGCCGCCCAGAGCGTCACGGCGGGCACCCCGGCGTGGGTGCAGGCCTCCTGGAGCACCCCGACGATCCCGGTCGGGCCCTCGTACCGGCTCTCCTCCAGGTCCAGTCGGCGGGCCAGCTCGGGATCGGAGGTGACCCCGCTGACCGGAACCGGGCGGCTGTGCGGGGTGTCGCCGAGCAGCGCGCCCAGGATCACCACCAGCTCGACGCCCAGCTCGTGCGCGAAGCCGAGCAGCTCGTTGCAGAACGAGCGCCAGCGCATGCTCGGCTCGATGCCGCGGACCAGCACCACGTCCCGGGTCACCGGCTCGGTCACCCGGATCACCGACAGCCGGGTGGTCGGCCAGGTGATCCGTCGGATGCCGCCGTCCAGCCAGATGGTGGGCCGGTTGACCTGGAAGTCGTAGTAGTCCTCCGCGTCCAGGGCGGCGAACACCTTGCCGCCCCAGGTGTCGTCCAGATGCGCCAGAGCCGTGGAGGCGGCGTCGCCCGCGTCGTTCCACCCCTCGAAGGCGCAGACCATCACCGGGTCGATCAACTCGGGAACATCTTCCAGCTCGATCACCCAGCGTCTCCCTCCGGTCGGCGGTCGGACCGGCACCGCTCCGGCTGGCCTGCCGGGGCGCCGACGGGCCGGCTGCCGCCTGTCGAACCTCTCGTCTCCCATGGAGCGCGTCGCTCCATGGTCCCTACCTGCCCAGCCTACGGGCTTTGATGCGCATGGCGGCCGGGCACCGGGACAGTCTGGGGGAGCGGACGGCCGTGATCCAGCGGATATCCGGGCGCCGTCGGCTGACGGTGCGTCAGGCGACTCGGTGCGGACGGACGGTGCCCGACCTGCGACGCAGCGCGACGTAGTGCCCGCCGGGCGCGGCGGCGCGATGATGAGGAACAGGGGACCGGGCGGAAGAGGCGGACCGATGAACCGATGGCTGTGGATCGGCGCGGGCGCGGCGGCGCTGGCCGGGGCCGCGCTGGTGACGGCGGACCGGGCCGGGCGCCGGCTGCCCGTGGAGCACATCGCCGAGGGCGGTCTGGAGCTCGCCCAGGCGCCCGGCGCGGTCTGGGACGTGCTGACCGACATCGAACTCTTCCCGGCCTGGCGCCCCGGCCTCACCCATGTCGAGCGACTGCCCGCCGGGGCCGGCGGCCGCCCGCGCTGGCGCGAGTACGACCGGCACGGGCACACCACCTACGAGGTGGTGGCCAGCGAGGCCCCGCACCGCCTGGTGACCGGCATCGCCGACCCGGACCTGCCGTACGGCGGCACCTGGACGTACGTGCTGACCCCGGCCGGGCCCGGCTGCTCGCTGACCGTCACCGAGCGCGGCGAAATCCGCAAGCCGCTCCATCGGGCCGTCGGGCACTACCTGACCGGCGAGGACGCCACCGTCCACCGCTACCTGGGTGCCCTGGCCCACCGGCTGGCCGCCTAGGGCACGCCCCGAAACTACGAGACGTCCACCCAGCCGCTCCGGTACGCCGCCCAGTGCTCGGGCGTCGAGGCGAAGTCCACGTAGAGCGCGACGCCGAAGTCGGCCCGCTGCGGGTCCTGGCGGCCCAGGCCGAGTCGGACGCCCCGGACCGCCGCCGGGACGGTCTCCGCGGCACCCCGGTGGCCCCACTTGTCGTCCCAGAAGAACGGCAGGCCCATCAGCAGGTCGACGTTCGAGGGGGTGGCCTTCAGTGCCAGTTCGGTCTGCAGCGCGACGTAGCCGCCGAACAGCGGCTCGGTCGGCATCGAGGTGTCGTAGGTCATCACCGCGATCTGGTCGACCCGGCGGGCGGTCTCCCGGAAGTAGGCCTGGTCCCACCACTTGCCGTGGTCGGTGAGCAGGATGCCGGCGGTGTGCAGGCCGGGGACCGGGTCGATCTGCGGGGCCGCCACCGAGAGCTTGGCGCCGTGCGCCGCCGTCACCGGGTGGACCTCGTCGAGCAGGGCCAGCCAGCCGGCCGTGCCGGGGCGGATCGGCTCCATGTCGAAGTGCACGCCGTCGAAGCCCTGGTCCAGCACCTGGCCGGCCGAGGCGGTGATCCGGTCCCGGGTGGGCGCGTCGTCCAGGTCCAGGCCGTCCTTCTCCGGCTTGACCTCGTCGCCCAGCCAGCCCTGCAGCCGGACGCCCGGCAGCACCCGGTGCGCGGTCTCGGTGAACCAGCGGGCCTTGGGGTGGACGGACGGCGGCAGTGAGCCGTCGTGCTCCAGCGGGCCGGTGTGGACGTAGAGGTCGTGCACGCCGGTTCCGGCCAGCTGTCGGGCCAGTGCCTCGACGTCCGCCTCGG
Source organism: Kitasatospora sp. NPDC004669 (assembly GCF_040609455.1). Lineage (NCBI taxonomy): Bacteria > Bacillati > Actinomycetota > Actinomycetes > Kitasatosporales > Streptomycetaceae > Kitasatospora > Kitasatospora sp. NPDC004669. Next base: position 182,214 of record NZ_JBEXKB010000005.1, on the reverse strand, counting down.
TCTTGCGGCCGTCCACCCAGGCGTGGCCGAGCCAGACGGCGTCCCGGCCGCGGGTGCGGGCCTCGGCGGACGGTTCACCCGAGTAGTGCAGTCGGATCGAGACGAGGACCGTGCCCAGCGCGGCGACCGGTATCGCCACCACCAGCCCCAGCGCCAGCAGGGCCCGGCGCCACCGGGACCAGCGTCTCCACCGGTCGCGCAGTGCCCGCGGTGGGGCCGCCAGGGCCCGGCCGATGTGTCGTGCGGTGGTGCGGAACCTGGTCACGCGCTTGATCCCCCCTCGAGCCGAGCGCTCAGGATACGGAATGGGCCCGCAGGTCTGGCCGACGGCCGGATACGCTGGCCGGGTGCGGGCCCGACCAAGCGGGCTCGCAAAGCCGACAGCCGTCGCACCAGGGAGAAGCCCCATGGCCACTGCAGCCGAACCGTCCATCACTCAGCAGAGCCGCGCGAACGCGCTGCGCGAAGCGCTTGCCACCCGGGTGGTGGTCGCCGACGGTGCGATGGGCACCATGCTCCAGGCACAGGACCCCACGCTGGAGGACTTCCAGAACCTCGAAGGCTGCAACGAGGTCCTCAACATCACCCGGCCCGACATCGTCCGCTCCGTCCACGAGGCCTACTTCGGGGTGGGCGTGGACTGCGTCGAGACCAACACCTTCGGCGCCAACTTCGCCGCGCTGGGCGAGTACGAGATCTCCGACCGCATCTTCGAGCTGTCCGAGGCCGGTGCCCGGATCGCCCGCGAGGTGGCCGACGCCCACGCCACCGACGGCCGCACCCGCTGGGTGCTGGGCTCGATCGGCCCCGGCACCAAGCTGCCGACCCTCGGCCACGCCCCGTACGAGACGCTGCGCGACGGCTTCCAGCAGAACGCGGCCGGCCTGATCGCCGGCGGCGCCGACGCGCTGCTGGTGGAGACCAGCCAGGACCTGCTGCAGACCAAGGCGGCGATCCTCGGCTCCAAGCGCGCCCTGGCCGAGGCCGGACTGGACCTGCCGGTGCTGGTGCAGGTGACCGTGGAGACCACCGGCACCATGCTGCTGGGCTCCGAGATCGGCGCCGCGCTGACCGCGCTGGAGCCGCTCGGCGTCGACTACATCGGCCTGAACTGCGCCACCGGCCCGGCCGAGATGAGCGAGCACCTGCGCTACCTGGCCAAGAACGCCCGGATCGGCCTGTCCTGCATGCCGAACGCGGGTCTGCCGGTGCTCGGCAAGGACGGCGCCCACTACCCGCTCTCCCCGGCCGAGCTGGCCGAGGCGCACGACGTCTTCACCCGCGAGTACGGCCTCTCGCTGGTCGGCGGCTGCTGCGGCACCACCCCCGAGCACCTGCGCCAGGTGGTCGAGCGGGTCCAGGGCCGCCCGATCGCCCCGCGCGATCCGCGGCCGGAGCCCTCGGCCGCCTCGCTCTACCAGGCGGTGCCGTTCCGCCAGGACACCTCGTACCTGGCGATCGGCGAGCGCACCAACGCCAACGGCTCGAAGAAGTTCCGCGAGTCGATGCTGGCCGGTGACTGGCAGGCCTGCGTGGAGATCGCCCGCGACCAGATCCGGGACGGCTCCCACCTGCTGGACCTGTGCGTGGACTACGTCGGCCGCGACGGCGTCGCCGACATGAAGGAGATCGCGGGCCGGCTGGCCACCGCCTCGACCCTGCCGATCGTGCTGGACTCCACCGAGCCGCCCGTGCTGCGGGCCGGCCTGGAGGCGCTCGGCGGCCGCGCGGTGCTCAACTCGGTGAACTACGAGGACGGCAACGCCCCCGACTCGCGCTTCGGCAAGATCGCCTCGCTGGCCCGGGAGCACGGCGCCGGCCTGATCGCGCTGACCATCGACGAGGAGGGCCAGGCCCGCACCGCCGACAAGAAGGTCGAGATCGCCGAGCGGCTGATCGCCGAACTCACCGCCGACTACGGCATCGACGAGGGCTCGATCCTGGTCGACTGCCTCACCTTCACCCTGGCCACCGGCCAGGAGGAGTCCCGCCGGGACGGCATCGAGACCATCGAGGCGATCCGCGAGCTCAAGCGCCGCCGCCCGAAGGTGCAGACCACCCTCGGCCTGTCCAACATCTCCTTCGGCCTCAACCCGGCCGCCCGCGTGGTGCTCAACTCGGTCTTCCTGCACGAGTGCGTGGAGGCCGGCCTGGACTCGGCGATCGTGCACGCCTCCAAGATCCTGCCGATCTCCCGGATCCCCGAGGACCAGCGCGAGGCCGCCCTCGACCTGGTCTACGACCGCCGCCGGGACGGCTACGACCCGCTGCAGCGCCTGCTGGAGCTGTTCGAGGGCGTCTCCGCCGCCTCGGTCAAGGCCTCCAAGGCCGAGGAGCTGGCAGCGCTCCCGCTGGAGGAGCGGCTGCAGCGCCGGATCATCGACGGCGAGCGGGCCGGCCTGGAGGCCGACCTCGACGAGGCGCTGGCCGAGCGCCCGGCGCTGGAGATCATCAACGACACCCTGCTGGCCGGCATGAAGGTGGTCGGTGAGCTCTTCGGCTCCGGCCAGATGCAGCTGCCGTTCGTGCTCCAGTCCGCCGAGGTGATGAAGACCGCGGTGGCCCACCTGGAGCCGCACATGGAGAAGTCCGACAGCGAGGGCAAGGGCACCATCGTGCTGGCCACCGTCAAGGGTGACGTCCACGACATCGGCAAGAACCTGGTCGACATCATCCTGTCGAACAACGGCTACAACGTGATCAACCTGGGCATCAAGCAGCCGGTCTCGGCGATCCTGGACGCCGCGCAGGAGCACAACGCGGACGTGATCGGCATGTCCGGCCTGCTGGTGAAGTCCACCGTGATCATGAAGGAGAACCTGGAGGAGCTGAACCAGCGCAAGCTGGCCTCGTCCTACCCGGTGATCCTCGGCGGCGCCGCCCTCACCCGCGCCTACGTCGAGCAGGACCTCCATGAGGTGTACGAGGGCGAGGTCCGCTACGCCCGGGACGCCTTCGAGGGACTGCGGCTGATGGACGTGCTGATCGCGGTCAAGCGCGGTGTGCCCGGCGCGGCCCTGCCGGAGCTCAAGCAGCGCCGGCACGCCCGGGTCGAGGTGGAGGAGCCGGAGCCCGAGGTCAACCTCGGCCAGATCCGCTCCGACGTCACCGTCGACAACACCGTGCCCACCCCGCCGTTCTGGGGTGACCGGATCGTCAAGGGCATCCCGTTCGCCGACTACGCCTCCTGGCTGGACGAGGACGCGCTGTTCAAGGGCCAGTGGGGGCTGAAGGCCTCGCGCAACGGCGACGGCCCGTCCTACGAGGAACTGGTGGAGACCGAGGGCCGGCCGCGGCTGCGGGCTTGGCTGGACCGGCTGCAGACCGAGGGCTGGCTGGAGGCGGCCGTGGTCTACGGCTACTACCCGGCCAACTCCAAGGGCGACGACCTGATCGTCTTCCACGAGGACGGCACCGAGCGGACCCGCTTCACCTTCCCCCGCCAGCGCCGCGGCCGCCGGCTCTGCCTGGCGGACTTCTTCCGCCCGGAGGAGTCCGGCGTGCGGGACGTGGTCGGCCTGCAGGTGGTCACCATGGGCAACCGGATCTCGGAGGCGGCCAACGAGCTGTTCGCCGGGAACTCCTACCGCGACTACCTGGAGCTGCACGGCCTCTCGGTGCAGCTGGCCGAGGCGCTGGCCGAGTTCTGGCACGCCCGGGTCCGCTACGAGCTGGGCTTCTCCGGTGAGGACCCGCAGGACGTCAAGGACATGTTCGCGCTCAAGTACCGGGGCGCCCGCTTCTCCCTCGGCTACGGGGCCTGCCCCGAGCTGGAGGACCGCGCCAAGATCGCCGAGCTGCTGAAGCCCGAGCGGATCGGCGTGGTGCTCTCCGAGGAGTTCCAGCTGCACCCGGAGCAGTCCACCGACGCGATCGTGATCCACCACCCGGAGGCGAAGTACTTCAACGCGCGGTAGTCCAGACGTCCCTCTCCGTTCGCTCTTTTCCGGCGAACCGGGCGTATCCTTGATGATCCTGAACGGGCCGGTCCGCTCACCAGCGGGCCGGCCTGTGCCATCCCCGCAGGACGTCCAGGGACGCTCCGCGGGGTACCCGACGGAAGGACCCACCATGACCGCCAGCTCTACCGCCGCCCTGGCGCTCGACCACGGGGACGACCGCGGCCTGCAGGCGGTGCTGCTGGACATGGACGGCACGCTGGTGGACACCGAGGACTTCTGGTGGCAGGCCGAGGTCACGCTCTTCGCCGAGCTGGGCCACCAGCTGGACGAGCGGGACCGCGCCCATGTGGTCGGCGGCCCGATGACCCGGGTGATGGACTACCTGGTCGCCCGGACCGGGGTGGACATCGCCCCGGCCGACCTGGGGGTGCTGGTCAACCAGCGCTTCGTCGACCTGCTGGCCGGCGGGGTGCCGCTGATGCCGGGCGCCGAGCGGCTGCTCAACACCCTTGCCGCGCACGGCATCCCGGCCGCCCTGGTGTCCGCCTCGCACCGGCACGTGATCGACATCGTGCTGCGCTCGCTGGGCGCCGAGCGCTTCGCCTTCACCATCGGCGGGGACGAGGTGCCGCGCACCAAGCCGTTCCCCGACCCGTACCTGGAGGCGGCCCGCCGGCTGGGCGCGGAGCCTGCCCGCTGTGTGGTCGTCGAGGACACCCCGACCGGGGTGCGGGCGGGCGAGGCGGCCGGCTGCCCGGTGATCGCGGTGCCCTCGGTGGCGCCGATCGAGTCGGCCCCCGGGCGGCTGGTGCTGCCCTCGCTGGAGCAGGTGGACCTCGAACTGCTGCGCTCGCTGGTCGCCTCGCGGGTGTGACCGGGCCCAGGGGTGAGCCCCAGCCTGATGTGATTGTCATCTCATTGTGGCCAATGGCTACTCGCGGGTAAGGGCTCTGGCGGGTCCGTCGCCGGTGGTCACTCGGGGAGAAAACGGGCATTGACTGACAACTCGTCGAGCGTGCCGTGGTGCCCCGAACCGCCGTGTCCCAAACGTCATCTGCGCGGGTATCGGTCGTACGTGTTCGATATGGCACGCTACTCGGGTTCGTGCCACCGAGAAGGACGCTCCCGTGAAGACTTCAGCTGAACGCCTGGCAGTACTCGGCTGTGCCGGTCTGGTCGCCGTGACGGTGGCCGGCTGCGGATCGGTCACCGACGCCGTTAAGGGGGACAGCGGCGGCAAGTCGATCACCATGGGTACCCGGGGCCTCACCAGCGTCCTGGACCCGGCCGGCGCCTACGACTCCGGCGCTTGGCTGCTGCTGCACAACACCTACCAGTCGCTGCTCGCCTTCCCCGCCGCCGCCAGCAACCCGGCCCCGGACGCCGCGCAGTCCTGCGAGTTCACCAGCGGCGACGCCACCCAGTACCACTGCGTGCTCCGCCCCGGCCAGAAGTTCTCCAACGGCCATCCGCTCACCGCCGCCGACGTCGTGTACTCGATCGAGCGCACCAAGAAGATCAAGGACCCGAACGGCCCGTCCGGCCTGCTGGACACGATCAAGTCGGTTGAGGCCAAGGGCGACAACGAGGTGGTCTTCCAGCTCTCCACGGCCGACGCGACCCTGCCGGCCAAGCTGGCGACCCCGGCCGGCGCCATCGTGGACCACCAGGTCTACCCCGCCGACAAGCTGCTCGACAACGACAAGATCGTCGGTTCCGGGCCGTACAAGTTCGACTCGATCGAGACCATGACCCCCGAAGGCGGCGGCGCCAAGGTCCTCGCCAAGGTCGTCCTGACCCCCAACGACAAGTACACCGGTGACGCCAAGCTGCAGAACAGCAAGTTCACCGTGCGGTACTTCGACAAGCCCGGCGACCTGAAGGACGCGCTGGACAAGGGGGGCGTCGACCTCACCGACAACAGCCTGGAGCCCAACACCGCGGCTCAGCTCCTCTCCGACCAGCAGGGCGGCAAGACCGACCTCAACGTCGTCGAGGGTGAGAGCTCCGACACCACCTCCATCGCCTTCAACACCAAGGACGCGACCACCGGCAACACCGCGGTCCGTCAGGCCGTGGCCCAGCTGATCGACCGCAAGGCGCTCGCCCGCGACGTCTTCGCGCGTACCGTCCAGCCGCTGTACTCGATGGTCCCGACCGGGGTCACCGGCCACAACACCGCCTTCTACGACAAGTACGGCGACCAGGACGTCAACAAGGCCAAGGCGTACCTCACCGCCGCCAAGGTCTCCCTGCCGGTCAAGCTCACCCTGGCCTCGGGGCGTTCGCGCACCGGCAACGCCGAGATCGACACGCTGAAGAAGCAGTTGGAGGCCGGCGGCCTCTTCCAGGTGACGACCCAGGTGGAGTCCGACCCGGCCGCCTACCAGAAGGGCTTCAGCGAGGGCAAGTACCAGGCGTACATCGTCGGCTGGTCCGCGGACTACCCGGACCCGGACAACTACATCGGCCCGCTGGTCACCGACGGCAGCATCTTCCACACCGGCTGGGACGACCAGCGGATCAGCCAGAAGTTGCTCCCGGAGGGGCTCAAGCAGGCCGACCGCAGTGCCGCGGCCGCGACCTACAACCAGGTCCAGACCATCCTCGTCGACAACGTGCCGATGGTCCCGCTGTTCCAGAACAAGGCCTTCTACGCCGCGAAGTCGTACGTCACCGGCGTCGAGTCGACCGTCGACTCCACCGGCGTGTTCCGCTTCTGGGACATCGGGCGTACCACCAAGTAGTGCGCCCCTGACGGTGGCCCGTTCGTTTCCCCCACCGAGGCGGGGGAAACGAACGGGCCACCGTCACGTTTCCGCGTCGGACTACAGGGTGCCGGGCCGCACCAGCCCGCTCTCGTAGGCGTACACCGCCGCCTGCACCCGGTCGCGCAGCTGGAGCTTGGTCAGCACATGGCCGACATGGGTCTTCACCGTCGTCTCGCTGACGAACAGCTCGGCCGCGATCTCCGCGTTCGACAGCCCGCGCGCCACCAGCTTCAACACCTCCAACTCCCGCTCGGTCAGCGCGCTCAGCGCCTGCGGCGGCGCCTCGTCACCCGAGGGCAGCTTGGTGGCGTACATGTCCAGCAGTCGGCGGGTGATGCTCGGCGCCAGCATCGCCGCGCCGTCCGCGACCACCCGGATCGCCTGCACCAGCTCCTCCGCCGGGACGTCCTTCAACAGGAAGCCGCTGGCACCCGCGCGCAGCGCCTCCACCACGTACTCGTCCAGGTCGAAGGTGGTCAGCACCAGCACCTTGGCCGGGCCGTCCCGACCCGGACCGGCGATCCGGCGGGTCGCCTCGACGCCGTCCATCCGCGGCATCCGGATGTCCATCAGCACCACGTCGGGCTGCAACGCCCGCACCTGGTCCAGCGCCTGCTGACCGTCGCCGGCCTCCCCGACCACCACCAGGTCGGACTCGGCCTCCAGGATCATCCGGAAACCGGTGCGCAGCAGCGGCTGGTCGTCGACCAGCAGCACTCGGATCGTCACTAGGACTCCTTGCTCATCGGATCCCCCGTGGGATCGCTCTCATCCGACGTACGTGCCAGCGGCAGCGGGTACGGCGGCGGGGTGCCGCCGAACTCCGGGCAGCTGGCCTGGTGGTCGCACCAGTCACAGAGGCGGTTGCGGGTGGCAGGGAAGTCCCCGGTGGCCACCGCGTGGCTGATCCGCTCCCACAGTGCCTGCAGCTTGCGCTCCACCGCGAGCAGGTCGGCCTGGTCCGGGTCGTAGCTGACCACGTCCCCGCCCCCGCCGAGGTAGACCAGCTGGAGGCGCTTGGGGATCACACCCTTCCAGCGCCACACCACCAGTGCGTAGAACTTCATCTGGAACATCGCCTTGCCCTCGAAGTCCCGCGAGGGCGCCCGGCCGGTCTTGTAGTCCACCAGCCGGACCTCACCGGTCGGGGCGACGTCCACCCGGTCGATGTAGCCGCGCAGCAGCAGCCCCGACTCCAGGGCCGTCTCCACGTAGAGCTCGCGCTCCACCGGGTGCAGCCGGGTCGGGTCCTCCAGCCGGAACCACTGGCCGACCAGCTTCTCGGCGTCCGCCAGCCAGCGGGTGAGCGCCGCGCCGTCCGGGTCCTCCGGGAACAGCGAGCCCAGCTCCGGGCGCTCGCCCAGCAGCCGCTCCCACTGCGGGCGCAGCAGGCCCAACGCCCGCTCCGGCGTCCGCTCGGCCGCCGGACTGTCGAACAGCCGCTCCAGCACCGCGTGCACCAGCGTGCCCCGGGTCGCCGCCGCGCTCGGCGGCTCCGGCAGCCGGTCGATCACCCGCAGCCGGTACAGCAGGGGACAGGTGAGGAAGTCCCCCGCGCGGGACGGGGACAGCCCGGTCGGGGGCGCCGCCGGGCGCGCCGGGACTTCGGCGGCACTGCTGGTGTCGGTCTGCTGCATGGCTACGACCCTATTGCCCTTTGCTGTCATCCCGCTGCCACCGTGCTGCCACACCCACCGACGCGGGCCCGGTCCGGGTTCGGTCCAGGGCCGGTCCAGTGGGTATGAAGGCTGACAGAGGGGCGCGCGGCGCCGGAGGGCCACGATCACGTAGCGTGGGCGCACCGGGGGCACGACGGTGGGACGACCGAAGGGAACACGGTGAGCGACAGCAGGGGGCAGCAGACCTCCGACCAACCACCGCAGGACGGCGGACGCCCGGGCGGGCAGCCGCCGGAGCGCGGCGGCGGTCTCCTGATGGGGCGCCCCTTCGGCGTGCCCATCTACGTCACCCCCTCCTGGTTCGTCATCGCCGCCCTGATCACCTGGGTGTTCGGCGGCCAGCTCGGCGACGTCCTGCCCGAGCTCGGCAGCGGCGTCCGCTACCTGCTCGCCTTCTTCTTCGCGGTCGCCTTCTACGCCTCCGTGCTGGTCCACGAGCTGGCCCACACCCTGGTCGCGCTGCGCTACCGGCTCGGGGTGCGGCGGATCCAGTTGCAGTTCTTCGGGGGCGTCTCCGAGATCGAGAACGAGGCCGAGACTCCCTGGCGGGAGTTCTGGCTGGCCTTCGTCGGTCCGCTGCTCTCGCTGGTCCTCGGCGGGGTCTTCTACCTCGCGCTGCGCGCCGTCGAGCTGTCCACCGTGCCCGGGGTGCTGCTCACCGGCCTGATGGTCTCCAACCTGGTGGTCGCGGCCTTCAACCTGCTGCCCGGGCTGCCGCTGGACGGCGGCCGGATGTTGCGCGCCGTGGTCTGGGCGGTCAGCGGCAAGCCGATGACCGGCACGGTGGCCGCCGCCTGGGTGGGCCGGGTGCTGGCGATCACCGTGCTGGTCGGCCTGCCGCTGGTCAGCGCCTCCCGCGGGGTCGAGCGCACCACCACCGACACCCTGGTGGACGCGGTCCTGGCCGCCGTGCTGGCCGCGATCATCTGGAACGGCGCCACTGGCAGCCTGCGCAACGCCCGGCTCAAGGAGGTGCTGCCCGAGCTGCGGCTGCGCGACTTCGCCCGCCGGGCCGTCGAGGTCACCGCCGACACCCCGCTCGGCGAGGCGATGCGCCGCGCCCGGGAGGCCCAGGCGGGCGCGGTGGTCGTGGTGGACGGCCGGGGCGAGCCGATCGCCATCGTCCGCGAGTCCGCGGTACGGGCCGTACCCGAGCACCGCCGCCCGTGGGTGGCCGTCGGCCCGCTCGCCCGCGACCTCGAACCCGGGCTGCGGCTGGACGCCGACCTGCGCGGCGAGGCGCTGCTGCGGGCCATCCAGGCCACCCCGGCGGGGGAGTACCTGGTGGTCGAGGCGGACGGCCGGGTGTACGGCGTGGCCGCGCTCACGGACATCGAGCAGCGCCTGACCGCCGCCGTCACCGGCCGCTGACTTACCCTGCCCGGGGCCCGGTGAGGCGGGGCGGCCCGCTTCCCTTAGGATTGGGCGCATGTCCGAACCGACCGGTGCCGCCCGCCGACGCGGGCCCTTCCAGGTCGGGGACCAGGTCCAGCTGACCGACCCCAAGGGTCGCCACTACACGTTCACGCTCCAGGCCGGGAACCAGTTCCACACCCACAAGGGTGCGTTCCCCCACGACGAGCTGATCGGCGCCTCCGAGGGCACGGTCGTGCGCACCACGGGGAACGTCCCGTACCTCGCGCTGCGCCCCCTGCTCCCCGACTACGTCCTGTCCATGCCGCGCGGCGCCGCCGTGATCTACCCCAAGGATGCGGGTCAGATCCTGGCGATGGCCGACATCTTCGCCGGCGCCCGCGTCGTCGAGGCCGGCGTCGGCTCCGGCGCGCTCAGCATGTACCTGCTGCGCGCCGTCGGCGAACAGGGAATGCTGGCCTCCTACGAGCGCCGCCAGGACTTCGCGGACATCGCCCAGGGCAATGTCGAGCGCTACTTCGGCGGCCCGCACCCGGCGTGGAAGCTGACCGTCGGCGACCTCCAGGACAACCTGGTCGAGACCGACGTCGACCGCATCATCCTGGACATGCTGGCCCCCTGGGAGTGCCTGGACGTCGCCTCCAAGGCGCTCGTCCCCGGCGGCCTCATCTGCTGCTACGTGGCCACCACCACGCAGATGTCGCGGACCGTCGAGGCGCTGCGCGAGCACGGCACCTTCACCGAGCCGCAGGCCTGGGAGACCATGGTCCGCACCTGGCACCTGGAGGGCCTGGCCGTCCGCCCGGACCACCGGATGATCGGCCACACCGGATTCCTGCTCACCGCCCGCCGCCTCGCGGACGGCGTCGAGCCGCCGCTGCGCCGCCGCCGCCCGGCCAAGGGCGCGTACGGCGAGGACTACGACAACGGGGCGCCCGAGCCGAGCCTGCAGGAGCGCGCCGCGGCCCGCAAGGCCGCCCGCGACGCCGAGTCCGAGCAGCCCGACCTGGGCTGAGTCCGTACCCGAGAGAAGGGGCGGTGTGAGCGTCCGGCTCGCGCCGTCCCTTCCTTTTCTCGGCCGACGCGTCCTCCGACTCCCCGGCCGACGGCCCGTGGGCACCGTGTGGGACGATGCTCGCTCACGCAGACCAGCTCCTGGAGCTCTGGAGGGGACGCCTGGTGAAGACCGCGGTCGGGACGACGGCGACGGCTGGACAGCAGACACCGCAGGGGCGCACCCGGCCCGGGCACGCGCGCACCGCCCCCTGGCACTGGGCCCTCGCCCTGGCCGGCTGCGGCGCGGTGGTGGCCGCAGCCCTCACCGCCTCCCCGGCGACCGGCGCCCCGGTGCCCGCCCGCGGCGGCACGCCCAAGGCCCTCGCCGCGAGTGCCGCCCCCGACCCGGCCAAGGCCCAACTGCCCCTGGACTGCGGGCCGTTCCCGGTCAAGACGGTGCTCAGCGTGCCCGCAGAGCTCGGTGACGGACGGCCGGGCACGGTCGTCGCCGCGCACTGCGCCACCGAGACCGGCACCCCGCCGGACTCCGTCTACCTGCTCGGCTTCGGCGCCGGCGAGCGCCCGGTGGTGGTCGCCACCCTGCTGACCGAGCGCGAGAACCTGACCCTGAGCCGGCTCGCGGTGCGCTCCGACGGCGCCATCACCGGCCACGCACAGGGGTATTCGAGCGATGACGTGCCGCGCTTCCGGCCCGACATCTCACTCGACCTCACCTGGACGCGCAAGGGCGGCGACTGGGAACGCTCCCAGACCGCCGCCCCGGTCAGCCAGGCCTGACGCCCGGCCCGTCGGGCCCTACGACCTCACTCCGCGTCCGGGCCGTACACCTCGACCCGGTCGGCGACCCGGCGCACGTGGATGCAGTCGCCGGGGCACTCCTTCGCCGAGTCCACCACGTCCTGAAGGAGCGTCAGCGGCACCGGGGCGGTCTCCCCCGGCTGCTGGCGCAACTCGTCGTCCGGGCCCTTCACGTACGCCAGCCCATCGATGTCCAGCTCAAAGACCTCGGGCGCGTACTGGGCGCAGATGCCGTCGCCGGTGCACAGATCCTGGTCGATCCACACCTCCAGCTCCTCGGTCGCCGCCGTCTGCTCGGTCACCGACATGGTCCCCTGCCGTTTCTGTCCCGGGTCGCCCCTATTCCTGGAGCAATCCCGCCATTCGTACAACGATCGGACCCCGCACTGCGGTCGCGATCGGATATCGCTTCGCTCGACGATACATCTGGCCTGCTTTGAGAGGTGCGCGCTGGGTATCCCCTTAGCAGAGGGGAAGCACGCTGGGGCGAAGATCGGACACGCCCGTTCCATCTTTCTTGATCTAGGGGTTTACGGACCCCTGGTCCCAGGTAGGGTCTGGAAGCGTCCAGCTCCCCGGAGGAGGTGAGGACCGTGGCAGCCCACGATGACGACTACAACCGCAGCACCGGCAGGCCCGCTCGTGGTTCCGACGAGGCCGCTCAGGTCTCGTACCTTGAGCAGGAAATCGCCGTGCTGCGCCGCAAGCTCGCCGACTCGCCGCGTAATTCGAGAATCCTCGAAGAGCGGATCGTCGAGCTCCAGACCAACCTGGCCGGCGTGACCGCCCAGAACGAACGGCTCGCCTCCACCCTGCGCGAGGCCCGCGACCAGATCGTGGCCCTCAAGGAGGAAGTGGACCGGCTGGCACAGCCCCCGGCCGGCTTCGGCACCTTCCTCGAGGCGAACGAGGACGACACCGCCGACATCTTCACCGGCGGGCGCAAGCTCCGCGTCAACGTCAGCCCGAACGTCGCCCTGGACGAGCTGCGGCGCGGCCAGGAAGTGATGCTCAACGAGGCCCTCAACATCGTGGACGCGATGGCCTTCGAGCGCATCGGTGAGATCGTCACCCTCAAGGAGATCCTGGAGGACGGCGAGCGGGCCCTGGTCCTCGGCCACACCGACGAGGAGCGCGTGGTGCGCCTCGCGGAACCGCTGCGCGGGGCCACCGTTCGGGCGGGGGACGCCCTGCTGCTGGAGCCGCGCTCCGGCTACGTGTACGAGGTCGTGCCGAAGGCCGAGGTCGAGGAGCTGGTCCTCGAGGAGGTCCCGGACATCGACTACCGCCAGATCGGCGGCCTGAGCAACCAGATCGAGCTGATCCGCGACGCGGTCGAGCTGCCCTACCTGCACGCCGACCTGTTCAAGGAGTACGAGCTGCGCCCGCCCAAGGGCGTGTTGCTCTACGGCCCGCCCGGCTGCGGCAAGACGCTGATCGCCAAGGCGGTCGCCAACTCGCTGGCCAAGAAGGTCGCCGAGGTGACCGGCCGCCCCCAGGGGAAGAGCTACTTCCTCAACATCAAGGGCCCCGAGCTGCTCAACAAGTACGTGGGCGAGACCGAGCGGCAGATCCGCCTGGTCTTCCAGCGGGCCCGGGAGAAGGCGGGCGAGGGCACGCCCGTCATCGTCTTCTTCGACGAGATGGAGTCGCTGTTCCGCACCCGCGGTTCGGGTGTCAGCTCGGACGTGGAGAACACCATCGTCCCGCAGCTGCTCGCCGAGATCGACGGCGTGGAGGGGCTCGAGAACGTCATCGTCATCGGCGCCTCGAACCGCGAGGACATGATCGACCCGGCGATCCTGCGGCCCGGCCGGCTGGACGTCAAGATCAAGATCGAGCGCCCGGACGCCGAGGCCGCGAAGGACATCTTCTCCAAGTACCTCAAGGACTCGCTGCCGTTCCACCCGGACGACCTCAAGGAGCACGACGGCTCCGTCGAGGCCACGGTGGCGGCGATGATCCAGTCGGTCGTGGAGCGGATGTACTCCGAGACCGAGGAGAACCGCTTCCTGGAGGTCACCTACGCCAACGGTGACAAGGAGGTCCTCTACTTCAAGGACTTCAACTCCGGTGCGATGATCCAGAACATCGTCGACCGCGCGAAGAAGATGGCCATCAAGGACTTCCTCGACCACGGTCAGCGGGGTCTGCGCGTCTCCCACCTGCTCGCCGCCTGCGTGGACGAGTTCAAGGAGAACGAGGACCTGCCCAACACCACCAACCCGGACGACTGGGCCCGCATCTCCGGCAAGAAGGGCGAGCGGATCGTCTTCATCCGCACGCTGGTCACCGGCAAGCAGGGCGCCGAGTCCGGCCGCTCCATCGACACTGTCGCCAACACGGGGCAGTACCTGTAAACACGCGGTTACCCGGGCCGACAGCGGTCCCCGGAGCTGTACGCACACCGTCCGGCTGTGGCGCCTCGCGGCCCCGCAGCCGGACGGCGCGTCTCGGGGCCCGCCGGTCGGCGCCGGGTTCTAGGCTCGACCCACCGTCCGCGGGCAGATCGCCGGCGTCGGTGTTGTTCAGCGGTACGTCAGCGTGTTCCGTCCGTCGGGGGCGGCGCACCGGGCAAGGAGGGCCGCATGACCGTACGGCGCGTGATGGGCATCGAGACCGAGTACGGGATCTCCGTGCCCGGACACCCCAACGCCAACGCCATGCTCACCTCGTCCCAGATCGTCAACGCGTACGCGGCGGCGATGCACCGGGCGCGGCGGGCCCGCTGGGACTTCGAGGAGGAGAACCCGCTGCGCGACGCGCGGGGCTTCGACCTCGCGCGCGAGGTGGCGGACGCCAGCCAGCTGACCGACGAGGACATCGGCCTCGCCAATGTGATCCTCACCAACGGGGCCCGGTTCTACGTGGACCACGCGCACCCCGAGTACAGCTCGCCCGAGGTGACCAACCCACGCGACGGCGTGCTGTGGGACAAGGCCGGCGAGCGGATCATGGCGGCCGCCGCGCAGCGCGCGCTGGAACTGCCCAACGGCCAGAACATCCACCTGTACAAGAACAACACCGACAACAAGGGTGCCTCCTACGGCACCCACGAGAACTACCTGATGAAGCGGGCGACACCGTTCGCCGACATCGTCCGCCACCTCACCCCGTTCTTCGTCTCCCGCCAGGTGGTCACCGGCGCCGGCCGGGTCGGCATCGGCCAGGACGGTTCGGCGAACGGCTTCCAGATCAGCCAGCGGGCGGACTACTTCGAGGTCGAGGTCGGCCTGGAGACCACCCTCAAGCGGCCGATCATCAACACCCGGGACGAACCGCACGCCGACGCCGAGAAGTACCGCCGGCTACACGTGATCATCGGGGACGCCAACCTCTCCGAGATCTCCACCTACCTCAAGCTGGGCACCACCTCGCTGGTCCTGTCGATGATCGAGGACTCCTTCATCGCCTCCGACCTCGCCGTGGACCAGCCGGTGCGCACCCTGCACCGGGTCTCCCACGACCCGACTCTCAAGCACCTGATCACCCTGCGCAACGGGCGCAAGCTCACCGCCGTCCAGCTCCAGCTCGAGTACTTCGAGCTGGCCCGCAAGTACGTCGAGGACCGCTTCGGCACCGACGCCGACGAGCAGACCGTGGACGTGCTGACGCGCTGGGAGGACGTCCTCGGGCGGCTGGAGCGCGACCCGATGTCGCTGTCCAGGCAGCTGGACTGGATCGCCAAGCGGGAGATCCTGGAGGGCTACCGCAGCCGGGACGCCCTGGAATGGGACAACCCGCGGCTGCACCTGGTCGACCTCCAGTACAGCGACGTACGGGCCGAGAAGGGCCTCTACAACCGTCTGGTGGCCCGTGGCCGGTTCGAGCGGCTGGTTTCCGAGGAGGAGGTCGAGCGGGCCGTCTCCAAGCCCCCGGAGGACACCAGGGCGTACTTCCGCGGCCGTTGCCTGGAGCAGTACGCGGACCACGTCGCGGCGGCCTCCTGGGACTCGGTCATCTTCGACCTGCCGGGCCGGGACTCGCTGCAGCGGGTGCCCACGCTGGAGCCGCTGCGCGGCACCCGCAACCACGTCAAGGAGCTGCTGGACCGCTGCCGCACGGCGGAGGACCTGCTCCGCGTCCTGGCCGGCGGGTAACTTTTCGATCACAACGGGTGAACGTCCGTCGAATGGGAATCATCCGGGGTGGCAGCGGGTGTTGGACAGGAAGCGCCACCGGCAAACCGGGAGCGGTAGTCGCACCTTGTGTATAGGGTCGGTGCCAACCGGCAACGACCGACCGACCAAACCGTGCCAGACGATTCGAGCGGGGTGAGGGAAATGGCGAGCAAGGACACCGGCGGCGGCCAGCAGCGGGCAAACCGTTCCTCCGAGGAGGTCGAGGAACAGGTCGCGGAAGCCGAGAATTCCGATGACCTCAAGGAGCGCCAGGAAAAGCTGAGCGACGACGTCGACGCGGTGCTGGACGAAATCGACGAGGTCCTCGAGTCGAATGCCGAGGATTTCGTCCGGGGATTCGTTCAGAAGGGTGGGCAATAGTCCGCCCCCGGTATTCGGGAATTCACGGTCGCGACCGTCCGTGGCGGTCGGGCGGCGTCGTCCGCCCGGCCGCCCGGCATCGGCCCCTCCACGCGTGGACAGTGATCGTCGGCGGGTAGGGTGCGGGCATCGCGCGCTTCAAGCTACCTGGAAGGAATCGTGTGGAAGCCAACACTCGTGGCACCGGGCGTCTACCGGCTGCCTTCCTGACCCCGGGGTCGTCCTCGTTCCTCGACTTCCTCGCCGAGCACCGGCCGGAGCTGATCCCCGGCCACAACGGGCTCCCCGAGGGCGCCGTGGTCGAGGCCCCGCACGGGACCACGATCGTGGCCGCGGTCTTCGACGGCGGCGTGGTGATCGCCGGTGACCGCAGGGCGACCATGGGCAACGTCATCGCCCAGCGCGACATCGAGAAGGTGTTCCCGGCCGACGAGTACAGCGCGGTCGGCATCGCCGGCACCGCCGGCCTCGCGGTCGAGATGGTCCGGCTGTTCCAGCTGGAGCTGGAGCACTACGAGAAGATCGAGGGCACCACGCTCTCCCTGGAGGGCAAGGCCAACCGGCTCACCAGCATGATCCGGGGCAACCTGGGCATGGCGATGCAGGGCCTCGCGGTCGTGCCGCTCTTCGCGGGCTACGACCTGGACCGCGGCCGCGGCCGGATCTTCAACTACGACGTCACCGGCGGGCGCTCCGAGGAGCGTGGGTTCGCCGCCACCGGCTCGGGCTCGGTCTTCGCCCGCGGCTCGATGAAGAAGCTCTACCGCGACGACCTGACGGCCGACCAGGCCGCCACCCTGGTCGTCCAGGCCCTCTACGACGCGGCGGACGACGACTCCGCCACCGGCGGCCCGGACCTGGCACGGAAGATCTTCCCGATCGTCTCGCTGATCACCGAGGACGGCTTCCGCCGGCTCACCGAGGCGGAGGTCGCCGAGATCGCCGTCGCCATCACCGACGAGCGCCTGGCCCGCCCCAACGGCCCGCAGGCCCCGCTGATCTAGCCACCACCTCACAGGAAAGGGACGACCGCCGGTGTCGACACCGTTCTACGTCTCGCCCCAGCAGGCCATGGCGGACCGCGCGGAGTACGCCCGCAAGGGCATCGCGCGCGGCCGCAGCGTGGTCGTGCTCACCTACGCCGACGGCATCGTCTTCGTCGCGGAGAACACCTCCAGAGCCCTCCACAAGGTCTCCGAGATCTACGACAAGATCGCCTTCGCGGCGGTCGGCCGCTACAACGAGTTCGAGAACCTGCGCATCGGCGGCGTCCGCTACGCCGACCTGCGCGGCTACTCCTACGACCGGGCCGACGTCACCGCCCGCGGGCTGGCCAACGTGTACGCCCAGACCCTGGGCACCATCTTCTCCTCGGTCGGCGAGAAGCCGTACGAGGTCGAGCTGATCGTGGCCGAGGTCGGCCGCACCAGCGACAACGACCAGATCTACCGGCTCACGCCGGACGGCTCGGTCGTCGACGAGAAGAACTACGTGGTGGTCGGCGGCAACGCCGACTCGATCGGCAACTACCTGGGCCAGCGCCACCGCGCCGGCCTGAGCCTCACCGAGGCGGTGAAGGTGGCGGTGGACTCGCTCGCCCGCGACCCCAACGGCGGCAGCCCGCGCGCCCTCACCCCGGAACAGCTGGAGGTCGCGGTCCTCGACCGCCAGCGGTTCCAGCAGCGCAAGTTCAAGCGGATCCTGGGCAACCAGCTCGGCCGGCTGCTCGACGGGGACCAGTCCGCCGAAGCGGACGACGAGGAGAACCCGGCGGACACCACGCCGTCGGACGAGTAGTACGGCGGAGTCCCGTGCGGCGGCGCTGCCCGCCGTCGTACGGGACACCGATGCCCCTGCGGCGGCCTGCGAGACCTCGCGGAGGTCGAGAGAACTCCGGACCGGAATGGAGTGCTCGTGACTCCTTCCCAACGGCTAGAGCCATGGAGCCTCAAGCCCGCCTGACGGCTGGCTCCGGGCGAGCCCTGCCCGCCGCCTGACGAAAGGTGGTCAGGCCACTACGCTGTGTCGCTCCGCGATGCCAGTTTCAGGATTCGATTCGACCACTGGCTGAGGTCGGTGGTCTCCCTCGAAAGAAGGTGCTCATGGACCGCCGGATTTTCGGGCTGGAGAACGAGTACGGCGTGACCTGCACGTTCCGCGGGCAGCGACGGCTGTCGCCGGACGAGGTGGCGCGGTACCTGTTCCGCCGGGTCGTCTCCTGGGGCCGCAGCAGCAACGTCTTCCTGCGCAACGGTGCCCGGCTCTACCTCGACGTCGGCTCCCACCCCGAGTACGCCACCCCCGAGTGCGACGACGTCGTCGAGCTGGTGACGCACGACAAGGCGGGCGAGCGCATCCTCGAAGGACTCCTGGTGGACGCCGAGCGGCGGCTGCACGAGGAGGGCATCGCGGGGGACGTCTACCTCTTCAAGAACAACACCGACTCGGCCGGCAACTCCTACGGCTGCCACGAGAACTACCTCGTGGCCCGGCACGGTGAGTTCTCCCGGCTGGCCGACGTGCTGATCCCGTTCCTGGTCACCCGCCAGCTGATCTGCGGCGCGGGCAAGGTGCTGCAGACCCCGCGCGGCGCGGTGTACTGCGTCAGCCAGCGGGCCGAGCACATCTGGGAGGGCGTCAGCTCGGCGACCACCCGCTCCCGTCCGATCATCAACACCCGGGACGAGCCGCACGCGGACGCCGAGCGCTACCGCCGGCTGCACGTGATCGTCGGCGACTCCAACATGTCGGAGACCACCACGCTGCTCAAGGTCGGCGCCACGGACCTGGTGCTGCGGCTGATCGAGGCCGGCGTGGTGATGCGCGACCTCACCCTGGAGAACCCGATCCGGGCGATCCGCGAGGTCAGCCACGACCTCACCGGCACCCACCAGGTGCGCCTGGCCAACGGCCGCGAGGCCAGCGCGCTGGACATCCAGGAGGAGTACTACTCCAAGGCCCTGGAGTTCGCCGATCGCAAGGGCATCAACACCGGCACCATCGCCCGGGTGCTCGACCTGTGGGGCCGCACCCTGGAGGCCGTGCGCACCGAGCGGCTGGACGGGGTGGCCACCGAGATCGACTGGATCATGAAGTACAAGCTCATCGAGCGCTACCGCGAGAAGCACCAGATGAGCATGTCCAACCCGCGGGTGGCCCAGATCGACCTCGCGTACCACGACATCCACCGCCGCCGCGGCCTGTTCTACCTGCTCCAGGGCAAGGGCCAGGCGCTGCGGGTGACCAACGACCTCAAGACCTTCGAGGCCAAGTCCATCCCGCCGCAGACCACCCGGGCCCGGCTGCGCGGGGACTTCATCCGCCGGGCGCAGGAACAGCGCCGGGACTTCACGGTGGACTGGGTGCACCTGAAGCTGAACGACCAGGCGCAGCGCACGGTGCTGTGCAAGGACCCGTTCCGTTCGGTGGACGAGCGGGTGGAGAAGCTGATCGCGGGGATGTAGTGCCCCTGCCCCCGTTCGATCGAAGCTGTGTGATCAAGGTGTCGGCCGGCCCCGGTGGTGTCTACCGGGGCCGGACGCATGCCGGGCATACGCTGTCCGTCGAGTCAGGAGAGCCGACTTCGACCGACAGTTAGGACCACCGTGCGCCGCACCGCCGGTTTGCTTCTCACCCTGCCGTTGCTGCTCGCGGTCGCCTGCAGCAGCTCGCCCAAGGCGGCCGGCCCGGCGACGCCGTCCACCGCGACCGCCGCTCCGACGGTGCCCGCGCCGGTCTCCGAGGCCTCGCCGATGCCCACTCTTTCGGGTGGCGGTTTCGGCAGCAAGGCCACCGTCACCATCCCCGAGGGGCAGCAGCCCAGCGGCCAGTTCGTGGTGAACACCGTGGTCGAGGGCGACCGGTCGACGGTCAACAAGGGCGACTGGGTCACCGTCAACTACTCGGCGAAGGACTGGACCACGGGCAAGGACCTGCCCAGCTCGTACGACCCGAGCGGCAAGCCGCAGCTCTACCAGGCCGGCAGCGGGCAGCTGGTGCCGGCGCTGGACCAGAGCGTGATCGGCAAGAAGGTGGGCACCCGGCTGCTGGTGGTGGCCCCGCCGGCGGCGGCCTTCGCGGAGAAGGGCTCCGGCCAGCTGGGCGTGGGCCCGGGGGACACGGTGGTGTTCGTGTTGGACATCATGGAGAGCCTGCCGCCGGACTCCACCCTGAGCGGGAACATGACCGAGCCCGCCGCGACGTTGCCACAGGTCAAGGACAACGGCAAGGCCCCGGTGACGATCACCGTCCCGCCCGGGCAGGCCGCGCCCACCGACCTGCAGCAGGCGGTGCTGATCAAGGGCGAGGGCAAGCAGGTCAAGAGCGGGCAGACCCTGGTGGTGCAGTACACCGGGGTGCTGTGGAGCAACGGGCAGCAGTTCGACTCCTCCTGGACGCACGGCGGCGCGCAGGCGGTGCAGATCGGTACCGGCAGCGTGATCGAGGGCTGGGACAAGGGCCTGGTCGGGCAGACCGTGGGCAGCCGGGTCGCGCTGGTGGTGCCGCCGGCGCTCGGCTACAAGGACCAGGCGCAGGGCGCGGTGCCGGCGAACTCCACGCTGGTCTTCGTGATCGACATCCTGGAAGCGGTCTAGCGAGCGGTCCCGGGCCTGTTCGGAGGATTTTGTCGCGGACCCGGCAAGGATCCTCCGGGCAGGCCCTCGAAGTCGCCCGGAGGATTCCGTACGCTTGGGCGGACGCTCGTACAACGAAGCGTCCGCCCTCATCCTGAGCTGTCATACTGCCCTCGCACTGTGGCAGGCGCCGCCCGGCGCCGAGGTCCGGGGCGGGCGGTACGGCGGCAGAGGCCGGCGCTCACCACGCCGGGCGCATACCTGGAAGACCTCGTGGCGAGTATGGATGGGGAGTCATGACTGAGAAGACGCCGAGCCCGGGCGGGGCCGGCACCGCGGCGAACGACAGCTCTGCGGGTGACCCGACCGCCTCCCGTACCGGCGGCCCGGCTGCCGGGGACCGCGAGTCGATCGTCGTTCCCCCGGCGATCCTGGCGCAGCAGGCCGGCTGGGCGCAGCCCGGCGAGACGTCGCGCGCCGCGGGTGGCACCAAGACGGACGACGCCCCGCAGATCTTCGCCAGCAATGTGCGCAAGTCCGACAGCTCGGAAGCCGGGTACGACGAGAACCCGCCGAGCGTGGGCAAGCTGGGCGTGATCCTCGGCACGGTGCTGGCCGTGCTGCTGGTCGGCAGCGGCATCACGCTCTACATGGTGAACAAGGACGACTCCAAGGACAGCGCCTCGGCCGCCAAGCCGGACGCGGCCAAGACCGCGCCGCCCACGCCGAGCGCCGAGCCGGTGCCGCCGATCAAGGACACCGCCAAGGTGCTGCCGACGATCACCGGTGACTTCGGCAAGAAGGCCGACATCCAGGTGCCGGGCGACAAGTCCGACGGCTCGTTCGTGGTGAAGGTGCTGTCCGAGGGCAGCGGCCCCAAGGTGGACAAGAACTCCTGGACCTCGGTGGACTACACCGCCAAGGACTGGAACACCGGCAAGGACATCCCGAGCTCGTACGACAACAACGGCAAGCCGCAGATCTTCCAGGCCGGCACCGACGCGCTGATCCCGGCGCTGGACCAGGCCGTGGTCGGGAAGAAGGCCGGCAGCCGGGTGCTGGTGGTGGCCCCGCCGGCCGCCGCCTTCGGCTCCCAGGGCAAGCCGGACATGTCGATCGGCGCCAAGGACGACCTGATCTTCGTGATCGACATCCGCAACACCAACGCGCCCGACGCGGTGGTGAGCGGCACCGTGACCCCGCCGCCGGCGGACTTCCCGCAGGTCAAGGACAACGGCAAGAAGCCGGCCGAGATCACCCCGGTGGCCGGCGCCAAGGACCCGACCGAGCTGAAGACCCACGTCCTGATCAAGGGCACCGGGCCGGCGGTGGAGAAGGGCGAGAAGGTCGTCGTCCAGTACACCGGCGCGCTGTTCAAGGACGGCAAGATCTTCGACTCCTCGCTCAGCAAGGGCCAGGCGTTCTCCTTCCCGGTCGGCGGCGGCCAGGTCATCCAGGGCTGGGACCAGGGCCTGGTGGGCCAGACCGTCGGCAGCCGGGTCGAGCTGGTGATCCCGGCCGCGCTGGGCTACGGGGACAAGGGCCAGGGCGACATCCCGCCCAGCGCGACCCTGGTCTTCGTGGTGGACATCCTGGACGCCGGTCAGGGCTGATCCACTTTCGGGTGACAATGGTCGACGTGTGACCTTCGGGCCCGGCCGCGTGGCCGGGGCCCAACGGGCGGCGGGCGCCCGTACCGTGGTCCGGGAACGGACCGGGTGCGGGCGCCCGCCGCTTGGTCGTGTAAGCAACGCGAACGTGAGAAGAGGGACTGTGAGCGTCAACCTGAACGAGAAGCCTGAGATCGACTTCCCGATCGGCGATGCCCCGACGGAGCTGCAGATCCGCGACATCGTCGTGGGCGGCGGCGACGAGGCCAAGAAGGGCCAGACGGTCAGCGTCCGCTACGTCGGCGTGACCTTCGAGACCGGCGAGGAGTTCGACGCGAGCTGGAACCGGAGCCCCAACGAGTTCCGCTTCCCGCTGGGTGGCGGCCGCGTCATCAAGGGCTGGGACCAGGGAGTCGTCGGCATGAAGGTCGGCGGCCGCCGCGAGCTGACCATCCCCTCGCACCTGGCGTACGGCAACCAGTCGCCGACCCCGGCCATCCCGCCGGGCTCGACCCTGATCTTCGTGGTCGACCTGCTGGCCGTCTGAGCCGGCCGTGACCGTGGGCCGGACCCCACCGGGGGGCCCGGCCCACGGGCATGTTCGGGCCCGAACGGCAGGCTGCGGCGATCGGGCGTGGGACGCGGCTTTTGCAGTGTGTACCGCTACCGGTACGGTCGGTCCCGCCGGGTGAGGATCGCCCGGTTGGCGCACCCCGCGCGCGGCGCGGCACACCGGAAGGGTCAGCGATGGCGATCGCCAAGGCAGAGCGGCTGATGAATCTCGCCCTGTGCCTGATGAACACCAGACGTCCGCTCTCCAAGAAGGAGCTGCGGGAATCCATCGAGGCGTACCGCGAGGCCTGGCAGAACAGCAGCGAGGACGCCTTCAACCGGATGTTCGAGCGGGACAAGGACGACCTGCGTGAGCTCGGCCTGGTGATCGACGTCGACGAGAGCGCCCTGGACGGCGAGCTCGGCTACCTTGCCCGCGCCGACCGCAACCGGCTGCCCGAGATCGCGCTGGACGCCGAGGAGGCCGCCGCGCTGACCCTGGCCGCCCGGGTCTGGCAGCAGGCCAAGATGTCCGGCGCGGCCAGCGGCGCGCTGCAGAAGCTGCGCGCGGCCGGGGTGCCGTTCAGCGAGGCCGAGGGCCGTACCGCCCTGGAGCCGCGCATCCCGGCCCGGGAGGCCGCGTTCGAGCCGCTGCTCACCGCCGCCCGGGACCGCCGCCCGGTCACCTTCGAGTACCGCAAGGCCGGGGCCGCCGCCGTCGAGCAGCGCAGCGTCGAGCCGTGGGCGCTGGAGTGCTGGCGCGGGCACTGGTACCTGGCCGGCTACGACCGCGACCGGGGCGACGCCCGGGTGTTCCGGCTCAGCCGGATCACCGGCAAGGTGAAGGCGAGGAACGGGGCCTTCCTCGGGACGGTGCCCGAGCACGTCGACGTGCGGGCCACCGTGGCCAAGTTCGCCGGGGAGGGCGCCACCGCCACCGCGACCGTCCGGGTGCGCCGGGGCGCCGGCTTCCCGCTGCGCACCAAGGCGCTGAGCAGCACCCGGGGCGACGAGGGCTGGGACGAGCTGGAGATCCCGTACGGCAACGGGCTGGGCGCCGACCTCGCGGAGTTCGGGCCGGACGTGCTGGTGCTCGGGCCGGAGGAGCTGCGGGCGGATGTGATCGACCGGCTGCGGGCGGTCGCGGGGCTGGACTCGGAGGATGTGCGGGCATGAGCAATGCGATCGACCAGACGCGACGGATGCTGTCGCTGGTCACCTACCTGCGCGAGCGGCCGGGGGCCGAGGTCGCCGAGGTGGCCCGGGCCTTCGGGATCAGCGAACGCGAGCTGATCGGGGACCTCAACGTGCTGCCGATGTGCGGCACCAGCTTCCGCGGCGGCGACCTGCTCGACATCGACACCGACGGCGAGCGGATCTGGTGGCACAACGTCGACGACGTGGCCCAGCCGCTGCGGCTGGCCGCCGACGAGGCCACCGCGCTGCTGGTGGCCGCCCGCGCGGTGGCCGGGCTGCCGGGCCTGCGGGTCGGCGACCGGGAGGCGCTCACCCGGGCCGTCGCCAAGATCGAGAACGCCGCCGGGGAGAGCGCCGAGGGCAGCGCCAGGGTCGGCGTGACCTTCGAGGCGGAGAGCCACGTCTTCGCCGACATCGACCGCGCGCTCAGCGAGGGCCGCCGGCTCTGGCTGCGTTACTACTCGCACGGGCGCGGCGGGATGACCGAGCGCGAGGTCGACCCGATCCGGCTGCTCACCGAGGGCCACACCTACCTCGAGGCCTGGTGCCGCACCTCCGAGGACCACCGGATGTTCCGGCTGGACCGGGTCGCCGAGATCCGCGTCCTGGACGTCCCGGCCGACCCGCCCCGGCGCGAGCCGCGCGACCTGAGCGGCGGGCTGGTCAACCCGGCTGCCGACGACCCCGAGGTCGTGGTGGAGGTCTCCTCCGGCGGGCGCTGGGTGGCCGAGTACTACACCCACGACCGGGCCGAGGAGCTGCCCGACGGTGGGTTGCGGATCACCCTGCGCAGCGCCGACCCCTCCCAGCTGCGCCCGCTGGCGCTGCGGCTGGGCCGGGACGGCCGGATCGTCTCGCCGTCCGAGCTGGCCGAGCAGGCGCGCTCGGCCGCGCGGGAGGCACTGGCCGCCTACGGGGAGGGGCGGGTCTGAGCGGTGGAGCCCGGGACCAGATTCAAGGTGTACTGCTCGGAGTGCCGGGAGAAGGTGGAGCTCCCCGCCGAGGAGTTCCGGCTGACCCTCGGTCGGACCCCGGCGCAGGCGCACTACAGCTTCGGCTGCCCGCTCTGCGGGGCGGCGGTGCGCAAGCCGGCCGGGGAGAAGATCGTCGAGGCGCTCACCGGGGCGGGGGTCCGCACCATGCGGCTCGTCCCGGCGGAGGGGTAGCGCGCACCTGGCGATAGGGTGGGGCGCATGCCCTGGATGCTCGTCGCCGCCGTCCTGCTCGCCACCGCGGGCCTGCTGGTCCTCGGGGTCCTCGCGATCCGGCTCTGGATGGACGTTCGGGCGCTGGCCAAGGGCGCGGACGCGGCCTCGCGGGCGCTGGCCGAGGCGGCGGGGGAGCTGGCGGCGGCGGTGCCGGGGCGCTGAGGGTTCCGTCGTTCGGTCGTACGGGGACTGCAGCCCGGGCGTAGGGGCGGGTTACGCTCTCAGATGGCTCCTGAACCGCGTACCGGGGGCCGCTGTCCTGTTCGGGCGGCCGTCGTCGGGGCGTCATCCGCAGCGGTTACCATCCGCCGCGGGCGGTCCGCCGGTGCCGCGTTGACTGAAGGTGGTCGAGCATGCGCATCTCGATGACCGCGATCGTGGTGGTCGTGGTTTTCGCCATCGTGCTTTTCGGTGCCAAGCGGCTGCCCGATCTGGTGCGCTCGCTCGGCCAGTCGATGCGGATCCTGAAGAGCGAGGTCAAGGCGATGCGCTCGGACGGCGAGGCGGCGGAGCCCGCGTCGGCGCCGCCGGTGGACGGCGGTGCGGCCAGGACCATCCAGGCTGCGCCCGGGGCCACCGCCACGGCCCGGCCGGTGGCCGAGCCCTCCGCCGGGCGGCCCGCCGAGGGCGACCGCCCGCAGTGAGCGCGGCGCACGTGACGCACGCGACCACGGAGGCCCGTCGACCGGCGGGCCTCGACGCACGAGTTGAGGACCGGGGTTGAGCAAGCTCTCCAAGGCGCCGAAGGCGTCAAAGGATCCTGAGGGGCGGATGGCCCTCGCCGACCACCTGCGGGAACTGCGCAACCGCGTGGTCAAGTCGGTCATCGCGATCGTGCTGATCACCATCGTGGCGGCGATCTACCACAAGCAGATCGAGGACTTCCTGCTGAAGCCGCTGCCGCAGTGCACCCCGGAGACGTCCGGCCAGTTCCACGGGAAGTGTGCTCAGGTCTCGACCATCGGTCTGACCTCCGGTTTCACCTGGATGCTCCAGGTGGCGCTGACGGCCGGTGTGGTCGGCGCGGTGCCGGTCTGGCTGTGGCAGGTGTGGGCCTTCGTGGCGCCCGGTCTGCATCGGCACGAGAAGAAGTACACGATCATCTTCATGGCGTGCGGGGCGCCGCTGTTCCTGGCAGGTGTGGGCTGCGCCATCCTGACGCTGCCGACCACGGTCCAGGTGCTGATCTCGTTCACCCCGGACAAGACCACGCCGATCCTGCCGCCCAATGACTACTTCGACATCGCCACCCGCATGGTGCTGGTCTTCGGCGTGGCCTTCGAGTTCCCGCTGCTGCTGGTCATGATGAACATGGTCGGCATGGTCACCGGCAAGCGGCTGCTCGGCTGGTGGCGCGGCATGGTCATGGGCATCACGGTGTTCGCGGCCTTCGCCACGCCGAGCGCCGACCCGCTGAGCATGCTCGCGCTGGCCGCGCCGATCTGGGCGCTGTACTTCCTCGCGGTGGGCATCGCCCTGCTGAACGACAAGCGGAAGCGGCGCAACAACCCGGATGCCGGTCTGGACGACGAGGAGGCCTCGCACCTGGACCTCTCGGTCGAGTCGGTCGCCGGGGTGCAGGCCGTCGAGGCCTCGGCCGCACCGGCGGCGAGCGCTCCGGTGTCGGCCGGCCGCCGGGAACAGATGGACGACATCACCTGAGGTCCCTGATCACCCGGCCCCGGCCCGTCGCACCGTGTGCGGCGGGCCGGGGCTTTTGCGTGGTCCGGCCCAGCGGGGGTCGTGGTGGTCTTGGCACGGTTGATGGCATGTGACATATTACTGGCGTGCTGAAGACCCAGAGACCTCCCCTGGACGTCGTCGTGGTCGGCGCCGGAGTCGTCGGCGCCGCCTGCGCCTACTACGCCGCCCGTGCCGGACTCGCCGTCGCCGTCGTCGACCGCGGGCCGGTCGCCGGAGGCACCACCGGGGCGGGCGAGGGCAACCTCCTGGTCTCCGACAAGGAGCCCGGGCCCGAGCTCGACCTCGCCCTGCTCAGCACCCGGCTCTGGCGCGAGCTCGCCGAGGACCTCGGTCCGGCCGTGGAGTACGAGCCCAAGGGCGGGGTGGTGGTCGCCGCGACGACGGCCGGGCAGCAGGCGCTGCGGGCCTTCGCCACCGGGCAGACGGCGGCCGGGGTGGCCGCCGAGGAGGTCCCGGGCGAGCGGCTGCGCGAGCTGGAGCCGCACCTCGCCCCCGGGCTGGCCGGCGGCTTCCACTACCCGCAGGACGCCCAGGTCCAGCCCGCCCTGGCCGCCGCCCACCTGCTGCGCGAGGCCCGTCGGATGGGCGCCGAGCTGATCACCGGGGAGAGCGTGACGGCGGTGGACCGGGGCCCGGACGGCGCGGTGCGCGGCGTACGGACCGGCCGGCGCCGACTGGCCGCGCCCGCCGTGGTCAACGCGGCCGGCACCTGGGGCGGCGAGCTGGCCGCCCTGGCCGGGGTACAGCTGCCGGTGATGCCCCGGCGCGGCTTCGTCCTGGTCACCGAGCCGTTGCCGCGGATCGTCCGGCACAAGGTCTACGCCGCCGACTACGTGGCCGACGTCGCCAGCGGCTCGGCCGGGCTGCAGACCTCCGCCGTGGTCGAGGGCACCCCCGGCGGGCCGGTGCTGATCGGGGCCAGCCGGGAGCGGGTCGGCTTCGACCGCACCCTCTCCCAGGAGGTGCTGCGTCGACTGGCCGGCCAGGCCGCGGAGCTGTTCCCGGTGCTCGCGGACGTCGCCGTGATGCGCGTCTACCGGGGCTTCCGTCCGTACCTGCCGGACCACCTGCCCGCCGTCGGGGCGGACCCCCGGGTGCCCGGGCTCTACCACGCCTGCGGGCACGAGGGCGCCGGCATCGGGCTGGCGCCGGCCACCGGGCTGCTGATCAGCGAGCAGCTGACCGGAAAACAGCCGGAGCTGGACCTCGCGCCGTTCCGTGCGGACCGGTTCCCGGCCGCGTGAGACTCCTTGGAGAAGCCGTGAACCGTCGTCGCCGCACCCCCGCCGGGCTGGTCGAGGCCGAGCCCGGGCCCGCCCATCACATCGAGTTCGACGGGCGGGCGGTCCGCGCCCTGTCCGGGCAGTCGATCGCCGCCGCGCTCTGGGCCGACGGTGTGCTCGCCTGGCGCACCACCCGGATCGGCGGGCGGCCGCGCGGGGTGTTCTGCGGGATCGGCGCCTGCTTCGACTGCCTGGCCACCGTGAACGGCCGGGCCAACCAGCGCACCTGCCTGCTGCCCGCCGAGCCGGGCGCCGTCGTCACCACCCAGGAGGGCCACGGCCGTGCCGACCTCGCAGTCTGACACCCGCTACGACCTCGCGGTGGTCGGGGCCGGGCCGGCCGGGCTGGCCGCCGCCGTCACCGCCGCCGACCTCGGGCTGCACTGCGTCCTGCTGGACGGCGGGCAGACCAGCGGCGGTCAGTACTACCGGCACCCGGCGCCCGGCCTGGGCGCGGCCCGGCCGGACCGGCTGCACCACGGGTGGTCGGTCTACACCGGGCTGGCCGCGCGGCTCGCCGCCGCCGAGCGGGCCGAGTTCCGGGGCGGCCACCAGGTCTGGGCGCTGGAGCGGACCGCGGACGGCTTCGCGGTGCACGTCACCCGCGGGCCCGAGGCCTGTGGCCGGGACACCGTCCGGGCCCGGTCGGTGCTGCTCGCCACCGGGGCGTACGAGCGGCAGCTGCCCTTCCCCGGCTGGACCCTGCCCGGGGTGGTCACCGCGGGCGGCGCGCAGGCGATGCTCAAGGCCGGGCTGGTACTGCCCGGGCGGCGGATCGTGGTGGCCGGCAGCGGGCCGCTGCTGCTCGCGGCGGCCTCCTCGCTGGTCAGCGCCGGGGCGGAGGTCCCCGCGGTGGTCGAGGCGAGTGACTACCTCGGGTACGCCCGGCGCCCCGGCGTGCTCGCGGCCGTCCCCGCCAAGCTGGTCGAGGGCGCCGGGCACGGCAGCGCGCTGCTCCGGCACCGGGTCCGGCTGCGGCGGCGGAGCGCCGTCGTGGAGGTGCACGGGACGGACCGGGTCACCGGGGTCACGGTGGCCCGGCTGGACGCCGACTGGCGGCCGCGGCCCGGCACCGAGCGGCGGATCGACTGCGACGCGCTCGCCGTCGGGCACGGGCTGCTGCCGCAGATCGACCTCGCCACCGAGCTGGGCGCCGACACCCTGACCGGGCCGGACGGGGCGGTCGCGCTGCGGGTGGACGCCCGGCTGCGCACCTCGGTGCCGGGCCTGTGGTCGGCGGGGGAGACCAACGGCGTCGGCGGCGCGGATCTCGCGCTGGCCGAGGGGGAGTTGGCCGCGCACGCGGTCGCCGGGGTGTTGCCGGAGCCCGCGCTGCTGCGCCGCCGGGCACGGCTGCGGACCTTCGCCGAGCTGATGGCGGGCGCCCACCGGCCGGGGGCCGGCTGGACCGGATGGCTGCGGCCGGACACCGATGTGTGCCGGTGCGAGGAGGTGCCGGTCGCGCGGATCCGGGAGGCGGTGGAGGAGCTGGGCGCGGGCGATCCGCGGACCGTCAAGCTGCTCACCCGGGCGGGGATGGGCTGGTGCCAGGGGCGGATGTGCGGTCCGGCGGTGGCCTGTCTGTCGGGTGCTGCGGGATCGGGCCCTGCGGGATCGGGCCCGGATCGGCGCCCGTTGGCCTGCCCGGTGCCGCTGTCGCAGCTGGCGGCCGGGCCCTCCGGTTCGGTCTCGGAGTAGTCCGTCGAACGTGCGGGGCGGGGACCCTTGTCTCCGACCTGTTTCCGCTTATAAAATGTCACACCTCACCAAGGAGCTCAACGTGTCCATCGCCCAGCACGACACCGCCCGTCCCTGGCGCGGGATCATGGTCGCCACCACGATCCCGCTGCGCCCGGACCTCTCCGTCGACTACGACGCCTACGCCGAGCACGTCCGCTGGCTGATCGAGTCCGGCTGCGACGGCGTCGTCCCCAACGGATCGCTGGGCGAGTACCAGACGCTCACCGTCGAGGAGCGCGCCCGGGTCGTCGAGGTGGCGATCGAGGCGGCCGGCGACGGCTCCCGGGTCATGCCCGGAGTCGCCGCGTACGGCAGCGCCGAGTCCCGCCGCTGGGCCGAGCAGGCCGCCGAGGCCGGGGCGGGCTCCGTCCTGCTGCTGCCGCCGAACTCCTACCGGGCCGACCACGACTCGGTGCGCGCGCACTACGCGGAGGTCGCCAAGGCCGGTCTGCCGATCGTCGCGTACAACAACCCGATCGACACCAAGGTCGACCTGGTGCCCGCGCTGCTCGCCCGACTGCACGGCGAGGGCTCGATCGTGGCGGTCAAGGAGTTCAGTGGGGACGTCCGCCGGGCGTACGAACTCGCCGAGCTGGCCCCCGGGTTGGACCTGCTGGTCGGGGCCGACGACGTGCTGCTGGAGCTGGCGCTGGCCGGTGCGGTCGGCTGGATCGCCGGGTACCCGAACGCGCTGCCGGAGGCCTCGGTGGCGCTCTACGACGCGGCCGTCAAGCGCGACCTGGAGACCGCGCTGCCGCTGTACAAGTCGCTGCACTCGCTGCTGCGTTGGGACTCCAAGACCGAGTTCGTCCAGGCCATCAAGCTGTCCATGGACATCGCCGGGCGCCCCGGTGGTCCGGTCCGGGCGCCGCGCCGGCCGCTGGTGCCGGAGATCGAGGCGGCCGTGCGCGCGGCCACCGAGAAGGCTCTGGCCGAGGGGCTCGCGTAGTCCATCGACCTCCGGCCGGCTGCGGCGGCAGCCGGCCTCCACCGACCGACACCTCATGGGAGTTGTGAGCCATGCGCAGCCGTCACGTGTTCCACGCCGTCGACTCGCACACCGAGGGCATGCCGACCCGGGTGATCACCGGCGGCTTCGGCGTCATCCCCGGCGCCACGATGGCCGAACGCCGGGTGCACTTCCAGCAGCACCTGGACCACTTCCGCACCCTGCTGATGTACGAGCCGCGCGGCCATGCGGCGATGAGCGGCGCCGTCCTGCAGCCGCCGACCCGGCCGGACGCCGACTTCGGGGTGCTCTACATCGAGGTCTCCGGGCTGCTGCCGATGTGCGGGCACGGCACCATCGGGGTGGCCACCGTGCTGGTCGAGACCGGGATGGTGCCGGTGGTCGAGCCGGTCACCACGGTGCGGCTGGACACGCCCGCCGGGCTGGTGATCGCCGAGGTGCGGGTCGAGGACGGCGCCGCCAAGGCGGTGACCATCCGCAACGTGGCCTCGTACTCCGTCGCGCTGGACCGCAAGATCGAGGTGGCCGGCTACGGCACGGTCGGCTACGACCTCGCGTACGGCGGCAACTTCTACGCCATCCTGCCGCTCGCCGAGTTCGGGCTGCCGTTCGAGCGCGAGCGCAAGCAGGACATCCTGGACGCCGGCCTCGCGCTGATGGCCGCGATCAACGCGGGCCCCGACCGGCCGGTGCACCCGGAGGACCCGTCCATCCACGGCTGCCACCACGTTCAGCTGCTCGCCCCCGGCTCCACCGCCGAGCACTCCCGGCACGCGATGGCCATCCACCCCGGCTGGTTCGACCGCTCACCCTGCGGCACCGGCACCTCGGCGCGGATGGCGCAGCTGCACGCGCGCGGCGAACTGCCGCTGGGGCGGGACTTCCGCAACGACTCCTTCATCGGGACGACCTTCACCGGGCGGCTGGTCGAGGAGACCGAGGTGGCCGGGCGGCCCGCGGTGGTGCCCACCGTCACCGGGCGGGCCTGGATCACCGGCACCGCCCAGTACTTCCTCGACCCGGACGACCCGTTCCCGGCGGGCTTCCTGCTCTGATCCGTTCAACTCATGTGGAAGGGCTGCTGATTGTGACCATCACCTCGTACAACCCCGCCGATCCGGGCGACCTGGTGGTCGCCGTCGAGGCCCCCGGCGCCGAGGCCGTGCGATCCGCCGTCGAACGGGCCCGGGCCGCGCAGCGCGGCTGGCTCGGGGCCGGGGCGGGCGCCAGGTCGGCGGCGCTGGGACGGATCGCCGAGGCGGTCGAGGCGCACGCGCAGGAGCTGGCCGCGCTGATCGTGCGCGAGGTCGGCAAGCCGCTCGCCGAGGCGCGCGGCGAGGTCGCCCGGACCGCGGCGATCTGGCGGTACTACGCGCAGGCGCCGTACGCGCCGTCCGGGGCGGTGCACGAGACCGCCGCGGGGCCCGGGCTGCTGCTCACCCGGCGGCGCCCGTACGGGGTGGCCGGGCTGATCGCGCCGTGGAACTTCCCGCTGGCGATCCCGAGTTGGAAGGCCGCGCCGGCACTGGCGGTCGGGAACACGGTGGTGCTCAAGCCCGCGCCGGAGGCGACGGCGTGCGCGCTGCGGCTGGCGGAGCTGGCCGGGCTGCCCGCCGAGGTGTTCACGGTGCTGCCGGGCGGGGCCGAGGAGGGTGCGGCGCTGGTCGACGCGGCGGACGTGGTGTCCTTCACCGGCTCGACCGGGGTCGGGCGGGCCGTGGTGCGGGCGGCCACCGGGCGCGGGGTGCCGGTGCAGGCCGAACTCGGCGGACTGAACGCCGCGTTGGTGCTGCCGGACGCGGATGTGGAGCTGGCCGCGGCCCACATCGCGGCGGCCGTGGCCGGGTACGCCGGGCAGAAGTGCACCGCCACCAGCCGGGTGATCGCGGTCGGCGCGGCCTACGAGCCGCTGCGCGAGGCGCTGGTCAAGGCGCTGGCGACGGTGGACGACGCGGTGTGCGGGCCGGTGATCAACGCCGCCGCGCGGGAGCGGTTGACGGGGGCGGTCTCCTCGGCGGTCGAGGCCGGGGCGACCGTGCTGGCCGGCGGGCGGGTGCCCGAGCGGGCCGGCTGGTACGTCGAGCCGACCCTGCTCACCGACGTACCGGGCGAACACCCCTTGGCGCGCGAGGAGTTCTTCGGACCGGTCGCGGTGCTGCACGCGGTGGCCGACCTGGACGAGGCGATCGCACTCGCCAACGACACCCCGCACAGCCTCGCCACCTCGGTGCACACCCGCAGCCTGGACGTGGCGCTGGCCGCCGCCGACCGGCTGGACGCGGGAATGGTCCGGGTCAACGCCCCCTCCAGCGGCGTCGACTTCCACCTGCCCTTCGGCGGGACCAAGGGTGCGAGCCACGGCGACCGCGAACAGGGCCAGGCGGCACTGGACTTCTACACCGTGAGCCGGACGGTCAGCGTGCTGCCGGGCGGGGGCGCCTGATGGACGTCCGGACCGTCGACTACCACGCGGCCGGCGAGCCGTTCCGGATCGTGCTGGACGGCGCGCCGCTGGTCCCCGGCGGCAGCGTCGCCGAGCGCCGGGCCATCGCGCTCGGCGCCGGCGGCAGCGCCACCGCGCCCCGGCCGAGCGCGCTGGACGCCGTGCGGCAGCTGCTCGTCCGGGAGCCGCGCGGGCACGCCGGGATGTACGGCGGGTTCCTGGTGCCGCCGGACGACGACGAGGCGCACGTGGGCGTGCTGTTCTGGCACAAGGACGGCTACTCGACGGCCTGCGGGCACGGCACCATCGCGCTCGGCGCCTGGGCGGTGGACTCCGGGCTGGTTCCGGCCCCCGCGGACGGCGTGGCGCGGGTGCGGATCGACGTGCCGTCGGGGCGGGTCACGGCGCTGGTGCACCGGGCCGGCGGGCGCACCACCGGGGTCACCTTCCGCAATGTGCCCAGCCGGGTCAGCGCGTCGAAGCTGCCGGTGACCACCTCGCGCGGGGTGGTGGAGGTCGCGGTGGCGCACTCCGGGGCGTGCTACGCCTCGGTGCCGGCGGCGGCGCTCGGGCTCGCGGTGGAGCCCGGTCTGCTGCCCGAACTCACCGCCGCGGGGCGGGAGATCAGGGCGCTGCTGGCCGACTCGGAGGCGGTCACCCATCCGACGGACGCGCGGCTGTCGGGGGTGTACGGGGTGGTGCTGTACGACGAACAGCCCTCTGCTGACGGCGTGTTGAGCCAGCGGAACGTCGTCGTGTTCGCGGACGGGCAGATCGACCGCTCGCCCTGCGGCTCCGGTACCTCCGCCCGGCTCGCCGTGCTCGCCGCCGAGGGGCGGCTCGCGCCGGGGGAGGAGCTGCGGCACGAGTCGATCATCGGCACGGTGTTCACCGGGCGGGTGCTCGCCGGCGGCGACCCGCTGGGGGAGGGCGTGGTCACCGAGGTGACCGGGGCGGCGTACCGCACCGGGGAGCACCGGTTCGTCCTGGAGCCCGGGGATTCGCTGGGCACGGGGTTCCTCCTGTGACCGGCTCCGTACTGCCCGGCACGGCGGCTGAGCCGCTCCAGTACACCGTGCCGGGCACCGGCGGGGTCGGGCCCGCCGGGGCGGTGGGGGCGATCGAGCGGGTGCTGCTGGACGGGTTCGACCCGGAGGCGGCGCCCGCCCGGTCGGCCGTGGCGGTGCCGGCGGGGGAGCTGCTGCTGATGCCGGCCGCCGCCGGGCCGTACGCCGGCGTCAAGATCGCCGGGGTGGCGCCGGGCAACCCGGCGCTCGGACTGCCCCGGATCACCGGCGGCTACCTGCTGCTGGACGGGGCCACCTTGCAGCCGCTGGCCGTGCTGGACGGTGCGGCCCTCACGGCCCTGCGCACGCCCGCCGTGACGGCGGCGGCGCTGGCGCGGCTCGCGGCGCCGGAGGCCGAGCACCTGGTGGTGTTCGGCTCAGGCCCGCAGGCCTACGGGCACCTGGACGCGCTGCTGGCCGTCCGGCCGCTGCGCCGGCTCACCGTGGTGGCGCGCGACCCCGGTCGGGCCGGGGCGCTGGCGGCGTACGGGCGGGGGCTCGGGCTCTCCGCCGGCGTGGGTGGGCCGGAGGTGGTCGGGCGGGCGGATCTGGTGGTCTGCTGCACCACCGCGCGGACGCCCCTGTTCGACGGCGCGCTGGTGCCCGCGCACGCGGCCGTCGCGGCGGTCGGTTCGCACGAGCCGGACGCGCGGGAGGTGGACGAGGTGCTGGTCGGGCGGGCCGAGCTGTACGTGGAGGCGCGGACGGTCGCGGCCAGGGAGGCCGGGGATCTGGTGACGGCGGGTGTGGCCGGGCGGCAGGTGTGGAACCTGGCCGAGCTGGTGCGCGGGGACGCGCCGGTGCCGGGCGGGCGGCCGCGGTTCTTCAAGAGCGTCGGGATGGCGTGGGAGGACCTGGCGGTGGCGGCCGAGGTGTACCGGGCGGCCCGGCAGCAGGGCTGAGGGTCAGGCGTTCTTTCGGCGCGCGCTGTTCGGAGGGTTGTCGCGCAGTGGTAGCAGATCGTGTGCCGTCGGCCGTTGTCACGGTCGGCGGCCGCTGCCACCATGAGGCTCGGCGGGGTATGCGGATCCAGGACTGTTGCATGCTCAACGTAACGTGACATTGTACACTGGTGTTCTGAACCCACCCGGAGGAACACCATGGCCGACCTCAAATCCCGCACCCTGATCTCCGTGCAGGAGCGGCTCCGCGACCAGGTCGCCCACGCGCTCCGGGCGGCCCTGATCTCCGGCGAACTGCGTCCGGGCGTCGTCTACTCCGCCCCCGCCCTCGCCGCCGACTTCGGCGTCTCGGCCACCCCGGTCCGCGAGGCCATGCTCGACCTCGCCCGGGAAGGGCTGGTCGAGGCCGTCCGCAACAAGGGCTTCCGGGTCACCGAACTCACCGAGCGCGACCTGGACGACTACACCGAGATCCGCGCCCTGATCGAGGTTCCGACGGTGGGCCGGGTGACGCGCACGGCGACCAAGGACCAACTGGAGCGGCTGCGCCCCCAGGCGGAGGAGATCGTCGCGGCCGCGCGCAAGCACGACCTGATCGGCTACCTGGAGGCGGACCGGCAGTTCCACCTCGACCTGCTGGGGCTCGCGGGCAACGCCCGGCTGGTGGACGTGGTCGGCGACCTGCGCAAGCGCTCGCGGCTGTACGGGCTGACGCGGCTCGACGAGAAGGGCGAGCTGGTGTCCTCGGCGGAGGAGCACCTGGAGCTGCTGGACCTGATGATCTCCGGCGACGCGGACGCGGCCGAGGCGTGCATGACGCGGCACCTCAGCCATGTGCGGTCCCTGTGGGCGGGCCAGGACGAGGCGGCGGAAGCGGACCGGCCGGCACTGCGGCTGCGGGCTCGGTAGGGGCTAAACCACTCGTTCGGGTGAGAACTGGGGATCGGGCGTCGGAAGGCGTCCGGGCCCTACGATGATGGTCTCGACATCGGCAGTCAGGAGGAATTCCATGTCCGCCGCAGCAGTGGAAGAGCCGTTCGAGCAGATGACGCTGCTCGAAACCGCAGAACTGCTCTCGAAGCGGCTTGTGGGGCACCGGGTCGAGATCCTCGGGGGACAGATCACGGTGACGCCGACCGCAGACGGCCAGCACGGTGACTCCCTTACCAGCATGAGTGTCCCGTTCATTGCGGCGGGTCTCCACGGTAAGGCGACCCGAGTGATCCAGGGGATCGGCCTTTGGTTGCCTGACGGTCCATCGGACTACGCAGTTCCGGACATGTCGATCGTTGATGCTGACTATGCCGATCATTTCATCGAGCTGAATAACTACGATCCCGTGATCTTCAGGCTTGTGGCCGAGGTGACGTCGTCGAACTATCTGACCGATCTGAAGCTCAAGCCAGCGCTGTATGCCGGGGCGGGAGTACCCGTTTACCTCATCGTTGACCGTAAGAATCTGAAGGTCATGGTTCTAACCGAGCCGCGGGATGGCGAATACCGTGTGCACGCCGTGTATCACCCGGGGCAGTCGTTCACGCTGCCGGAGTCGATCGGGGCTGCGGTGACGCTCTCGGTGGACGACGTTCTCATCACCAAGAAGTAGCGATCCCTAGTGCGAACCAGACTGCTCGATATGGCGGAAGTTCTCTTCGAGCGGTTCCCCAAGCATCGGGTGGAGGTGCTCGGCAGCGAGGTGTCCGTCGAGCCTCTGCAGGATGGGCGTCACGCCGAGATCCTCACGGATGTGATGGCCGTGTGCTTCAAGGCCTCACACCGCTCGGCGCGAGGCCAGAACCCCTGATTTTCAGTGAACTTCTAGACCGCCGCCGTCGGCAGCGTCAGGCGGCCGTCGTGGACTTCGGCGATCTGGTCGACGGCCGTCAGGTGGGTGCGGTCGTGGGTGACCAGGACCGTGGCTGTCGCTCGCCGATGGGTGAGGTCGGTGATCAAGTCCAGGACGGCGGCGCCGCGTTCGTGGTCGAGGGCGCTGGTGGGCTCGTCGACCAGCAGGACCGTGGGGTCGTTCATCAGGGCGCGGGCGATGTTGACCCGCTGGCGTTGGCCGCCGGAGAGCTGGTGGGGGCGGCGGGCGGCCTGGTCGCGCAGACCGACGGCGTCCAGTAGTTCCAGGGCGCGGGGGAGGGCCTCGCGGGGGGAGCGGCCGTCGAGGTGGGCCATCACCTGGAGCTGTTCGGCGGCGGTGAGCGAGGGCAGCAGGTTGGCCTGCTGGAAGACGATGCCGATCTTGGTGCGGCGCAGGGAGGCCAGGTCGGAGCGGTCGAGGCCCGCGGTGTCGGTGCCGTCGACGACCACCCGGCCGGAGTCCGGGGTGATCAGGGTGGCCGCGACCGCCAGCAAGCTGGACTTGCCGGAACCCGACGGGCCGACCACAGCCGTGATCGAGCCCTTGGGGACGGCCAGCGACACGTCGTCCAGGGCGGTCAGCCGGCCGTCGCCGTCCGGGTAGGTGAGGGTGATGCGGTCGAGTTCGAGGCTCATCGGGCGCTCCCCAGGGCGGTCAGCGGGTCGACGGAGGTGATCCGGCGGATGGACAGGGCCGCGCCGATCGCGCCGAGGGCGATCATGACGACGGCGGGCAGCAGCAGGGTCGGGGCGTCCAGGACGAAGGGCACGGCGGAGCCGATCAGCGAGCCGGCGCCGAGGGCGATCGCGGTGCCGGCGAGGGTGCCGAGCACCAGCAGCAGGACGGCCTGGCCGAGGGCGTCGCGCAGCAGGTAGCGGGTGGAGGCGCCGAGGGCCTTCAGCACCGCGATGTCGCCGCTGCGCTGGATCGTCCAGACGGTGAAGAAGGCGCCGATGACCAGCGCGGAGATGGCGAACAGGAAGCCGCGCATCAGCTGGAGCGAGCCGTTCTCTGAGGTGTAGGAGCCGATCGCGGCGAGGGCGTCGTCGCGGGTGCGGGTGACGGTGCCGTGGCGGGAGTCCGCGGCGGCGAGGTCGGCGCCCTTGGCGGTGTCGAGGGCGATGACGGTGGCGTGGTCGGCGCCGCCCGGGGCGAACTGCTGCCAGTCGGTGAAGCTGGTCCAGATCACCGGGGTGTGGCTGTACGCGGAGTCGCCCTCGACG
Organism: Kitasatospora sp. NPDC004669; assembly: GCF_040609455.1. Lineage (NCBI taxonomy): Bacteria > Bacillati > Actinomycetota > Actinomycetes > Kitasatosporales > Streptomycetaceae > Kitasatospora > Kitasatospora sp. NPDC004669. The sequence continues at coordinate 143,831 of NZ_JBEXKB010000005.1, read as the reverse complement.
GCCGACACGGTGAGGTGGTGCCCGGCGAGCGTGAAGTCGGCGCCGGGGGCGAGGTGCCCCAGCTTCTCGGCGGCGGTCTTGGACAGCACCGCCCGGCCGGGGGCGATCCGGCCGCCCTGCGGTGCCAGGTCGGAACCGTCCGGGACGCCGAAGGCGGAGAGGGCGGCGGTGCGCTGGCCGGCGGCGGCCTTGGTGGTGGTGATGCCGAGCGGCTGGGCGGAGGTGACGCCGGGCTCGCGGGCCCAGGCCTGCCACTGCTCGGGGGTGACCTGGGAGTCGGTGAAGGAGAGTTCCTGCCCGTCGGCCGGCTTGCCGAAGACCAGGTGGTCGGCGGGCAATCCGGTGATCGCGGAGATGTTCTGCCGGCCGAGCCCCGCGGTCAGCCCGGACAGCAGGCCGACCAGCACGGTGATCAGCACGATGACGGTCCCCATCAGGGCGAACCGCCCCTTGGCGAACCTGAGATCCCTCCAGGCGACGAACACGGTGGGCCTTTCCAACGAATGACGGGTGCTTCCTCCACTACGGTCTGCGAGGAGGGGTCTCGCGGGCATCGCGCCGGGGATTGCTTCCTGGGCATCAAAGGGCAGAAGCGGAGTTCAACCTTTTGATTGATGCCGGGCCTCCGGCGTGGAACTTAGGCTGGAGGGATGGCGACCGAACGATCCAGAACCACCCCCGTCGCCCGCGTCCTCCAGGTCTGCCTGCACCTGCTCGTGGCGGGCCTGCTGGCGCTCGCCGTCGCCCGTGCCGCCTTCGTCGGACGGGGCGACGGGGATCCGGCCGCCGTCGCCGCCGCGGCCTCCGCGATGGCCGCGGTGTACGCGGTCGGGCCGCGACTGGCAGCCGTCCGTACCTCCCGGCGGGGCGCCGCGCTCTGGCTGGCGCTGCTCGGCGTGACCTGGGCGGGCCTGCTGGTCGCCACCCAGGACGGGGTGTGGCTGGCGTTCCCGCTGTACTTCCTGGAGCTGCACCTGCTCGGGCGGCGCGGCGGGCCGGTGGCCGTCGGGCTGAGCGCCGCCGCGGCGATCGCCGCGTGGTCCTGGCACCAGCACAGCTTCAGCCTCGCCGCCTCCATCGGACCCGCGCTCGGCGCGGCCGTCGCCACCGCCACCGTGCTCGGCTACCAGGCGCTGTACCGGGAGAGCGAGCAGCGGCGCCGGCTGATCGACGAGCTGACCGCCGCCCGCGCCGACCTCGCCGCCGCCCACCACACCGCCGGGGTGATGGCCGAGCGCGAGCGGCTCGCCCGGGAGATCCACGACACCCTCGCGCAGAGCCTCAGCTCCATCCAGCTGCTGCTGCGGGCGGCCCAGCGGGCGCTGCCGGAGCGCACCGAGGCCGCCGCCGGGTACGTCGAGCAGGCGCGGCAGGCGGCCCAGGACAACCTGGACGAGGCCCGGCGGTTCGTCCGCGCGCTCACCCCGCCCGCACTGGACGGCGATCCGCTGCCGGTCGCCCTGGAGCGGCTGTGCGCGACCACCACGGCGCACAGCGGCCTGCCCGTCCACCTGCACGTCTCGGGGGATCCGGTCCGGCTGCCGGCCGCGCAGGAGGTGGCGCTGCTGCGGATCGCGCAGTCGGCGCTCGGCAACACCGTGCGGCACGCGAAGGCCGGGCGGGCCGAGGTGACACTCAGCTACATGGAGGGAGAGGTGGCGTTGGACGTGTTCGACGACGGGGCCGGGTTCGATCCGGTGGCGGTCGCCGGCCGCACCGGCGGGGACGGCGGCTTCGGGCTGCCCTCGATGCGGGCCCGGGCGCAGGCGCTCGGCGGCAGCTTCACGGTGGAGTCCGCGCCCGGGGAGGGCACCGCGCTGGCGGTGCAGCTGCCGGTCACCCCGGAGGCCGGTCCGTGATCCGGCTGCTGATCGCCGACGACCACCCGGTGGTGCGGGCCGGGCTGCGGGCGGTGCTGGAGAGTGAGCAGGACTTCGCCATCGTGGCGGAGGCGGCCACCGCCGAGCGGGCCGTCGAGCTGGCGGCCGAGCCGGGGGTGGACGTGGTGCTGATGGACCTGCAGTTCGGGCCCGGCTCGACGATGAACGGGGCGCAGGCGACGGCGGCGATCACCGCCCGGGCGGGCGCGCCGCGGGTGCTGGTGGTCACCACCTACGACAGCGACGCGGACACCCTGCCGGCGCTGGAGGCCGGCGCGACCGGCTACCTGCTGAAGGACGCGCCGCCGGAGGAGCTGGCCCAGGCGGTACGGGCGGCCGCGGCGGGGCGCAGCGCGCTGGCGCCGAGCGTGGCGGACCGGCTGCTGGAGCGGATGCGGACGCCCGCGGCGGCGCTCAGTGCGCGGGAGACCGAGGTGCTGGGGCTGGTCGCGGACGGGCTGACCAACCAGCGGATCAGCCAGCACCTGCACCTGAGCCAGGCCACCGTGAAGTCGCATCTGGTGCACATCTACGCCAAGTTGGGGGTCGACTCGCGCACGGCGGCGGTGCGGGAGGCGCGCGGGCGGGGGCTGATCCGCTGAGCGTAGGGTGGGGCCGATCCGCTGCGCGTAGCGTGGGAACGGTCCGTGCCCGTAGCAGTGTGAGGAGCGCCCCGATGACCGTCCGTCTCGACGAGCTCGCCGTACCCGTGATCGGCGCCCCGATGGCGGGCGGGGCCTCGACGCCCGGGTTGGTGGCCGCGGTGAACCGGGCCGGTGGGCTGGGGTTCCTGGCCGTGGGCTACACGTCGGCCGCGGCGATGGCCGAACAGATCGCCGCCGTGCGGAAGTCGACCGACCGGCCGTACGGGGTGAACCTCTTCGTCCCGGCCCCGCCCGGGGATCCGGCGGCGGTCGCCGCCTACCGGGAGCGGCTGCGGCCGGAGGCCGAGCAGTGGGGGGTCGCGCTGCCGGAGCGGATCGGGCCGGACCGGGACGACTGGGAGGCCAAGCTCGCCGCGCTGCTCGCGGACCCGGTGCCGGTGGTCTCGTACACCTTCGGGCTGCCGACGGCGCGGGAGGCGGCGGCGCTGCGGGCGGCGGGCACGCTGCAGATCGGCACCGTCACCACGCCGGAGGAGGCGCGGGCGGCGGAGGCGGTCGGGATGGACGCCCTGTGCGTGCAGGGTCCGGAGGCCGGCGGGCACCGCGGCACCCACCGGGTCTCGGACCGGCCGGGGGAGGTGCCGCTGCTGCAGCTACTGCCCGCCGTAAGGGCGGTGACCTCCCTGCCGCTGATCGCCGCCGGCGGGCTGGGCGACGGCCAGGCGGTCGCGGGGGCGCTGCGGGCCGGGGCGGCCGCGGTGCAGCTGGGGACGGCCCTGCTGCGTTCCGACGAGTCCGGCGCCCCGGCCGCCCACCGGGCCGCGCTCACCGAACTGCCGGAGACCGTCGTCACCCGCGCCTTCACCGGCCGCCCGGCCCGCGGCCTGCGCAACGCCTTCATCGACCGACACGGCCCGTACGCCCCGCCCGCCTACCCCGAGGTTCACCACCTCACCGCCCCGCTTCGGGCCGCCGCCACCCGCCGCGCCGACACCTCGGCCATGCACCTCTGGGCGGGCACGGCCCACCGGCTGGCCCGGTCGGGCCCGGCGGAGGCGGTCGTCGCGGAGCTGTGGCGGGCCGCACGGGGGAGCTGATCGCCACTCAGCCCAGCAGGTCCGCCATCCAGGACTCGACGGCCTGCGCCGTCCTCGGCAGGGCGCCGGACATCAGGTGGGCGCCGTCCGCCGTGATGACCAGGTCGTCCTCGATGCGGATGCCGAGGCCGCGGAGTTCGAGGGGAAGGGTTTCGTCGTCGGGTTGGAGGTAGAGGCCGGGTTCGACGGTGAGGACCATGCCCTCTTCCAGGGTGGCGTCGAGGTAGCGGTCGGCGCGCGCCTGGGCGCAGTCGTGGTAGTCGAGGCCGAGCATGTGGCCGCTGCCGCAGAGGGTGTAGCGGCGGTGGAGGCCGTTGTCCTCGGCCAGGGACTGGTCGGCGGGGACGCGCAGGACCCCCCAGTCGGCGAGGCCTTCGGCGATGACGCGCATGGCGGCGTGGTGGAAGTCGCGGAAGCGGGCGCCGGGGCGCAGGGCTGCGATGCCGGCGCTCTGGGCGGCGAGGACGAGGTCGTAGGCCTGGCGCTGGACGGGGGTGAAGGTGCCGCTGAGGGGGAGGGTGCGGGTGATGTCGGCGGCGTAGAGGGTGTCGGTCTCGACGCCGGCGTCCAGCAGGAGCAGGGAGTTCGGGTCGAGGGCGCCGTCGTTGCGGATCCAGTGCAGGACGCAGGCGTGGGCGCCGGAGGCGGCGATGGTGGTGTAGCTGGTGCCGTTGCCCTCGGCGCGGGCGCGCAGGTCGAAGACGCCCTCGATCCAGCGTTCGCCGCGGTGGTGGCGCAGCGCGGTGGGCAGGGCGCGGACGACGTCCTCGAAGCCGGTGACGGTGTGGTCGACGGCGAGTTGCAGTTGTTCGACCTCCCAGGTGTCCTTGATCAGTCGCAACTCGGCGAGGACGGCGGCGAGTTCGCCGTCACGGTGGTCGGCGCGGGGGCGTCCGGTGGCCGCGTCGACGAGGGCGTCGGTGCCGGCCAGCACCCGGGTGGGCGGCTGCGGTCCGGTGAGCAACTTGCCGAGGTCGTCGAGGTGTTCGGTGCGCAGCCCGGTGAGTCGGGCGGCCTCGTCGAGGTCGGGGCGGCGGCCGACCCAGAACTCGCCGTAGCGGCGGTCGCGGTAGAACTCGCCGCCGCTGCGCGGGGAGCGCGGGCGCAGGTAGAGGACCGGTTCGTGGCCCTCGGGCCCGGCGGGTTCGAGGACGAGGACGTGGTCGGCCTGGTCCTCACCGGTGAGCCCGGTGAGCCAGACGTACGCGCTGTGCGGTCGGAAGCGGTGGTCGAGGTCGTTGCAGCGGACCTTGAGGCGTCCGGCCGGGACGATCAGCCGTTCGCCGGGGAACGCCACGGAGAGCCGGGCGCGGCGGCCGGGGAAGCGGTCGTAGCCGGGGACGCGCTGGTCGGCGGGGAGTGGGGTGGCGGTCCAGCGGGTGCCCATGAAGGCGTCCAGGGCGGGGGAGACCGGGAGGTCGTGGCTCCCGGTGTTGAGGCCGGTCTGCGAGTGGGTCACCGGTGAACTCCTAGGCGGGGCTGGGGAGCTGAGGGCGCACGGACACAGCTGGGTAACGGACGGCGCCACCCCTTGTGCAGTGCAATTTCACATTACTATGTTACGGGTCACACAGCGGAGCGGCCAGAGCAGGCCCCCCACAGCGGAGTTGCACATGACCAGGCGCACCCATGCCCTCCTCGCGGCGGCCCTCGCGGCGACCCTCACCCTCGGCCTCGGGGCCTGCAAGAACGACAAGAGCGACAGCGGCGGCGACGCGGCCCCGTCCAGCACCAAGGGGCCGGGCGCGGAGAGCGGCTCGATCATCGGCGGGACCCCGGCCAAGGGCGGCACTCTCACCGTCCTGACCAACCAGGACTTCGCCCACCTCGACCCGGCCCGCAACTGGACCGTTCCGCACATGGATTTCGGCACCCGGCTGCTCTATCGCACCCTGACCACCTTCAAGGCCGAACCGGGGGCCGCAGGCAGCGAGATCGTCCCGGACCTCGCCACCGACCTGGGCAAGTCCTCCGAGGGCGGCAAGGTGTGGACCTTCACCCTGAAGGACGGCCTCAAGTACGAGGACGGCAGCCCGATCAAGTCCGCCGACATCAAGTACAACGTCGAGCGCTCCTTCTCCCCGGACCTCACCGGCGGCCCCGACTACGCGGTCCAGTACCTGGCGGGAGGCGAGAACTACAAGGGCCCGCTCACCGGCGAGCACCTGGCGAGCATCGAGACCCCGGACGACAAGACGATCGTCTTCCACCTGAAGCGCCCGGTCGCCGAGTTCTCCGACACCGTCACCCTGCCGACCTTCTCCCCGGTGCCGCAGAGCCAGGAGAAGGGCACCCAGTACGACTCCCGGCCGTTCTCCTCCGGCCCGTACAAGATCGAGACCTACGACCGCGGCAAGCAGCTGGTGCTGGTCCGCAACACCAACTGGGACCAGGCCACCGACGCCGTGCGCAAGGCCTACCCGGACAAGATCGTGGTCACCCAGGGCATCAAGGGCGGCCAGGCCGACGACCGGATCATCGCGAGCGAGGGCGCCGACGCCAACGCCATCAACATGCCCTGGATGCAGCACGAGTCGGTCGCCAAGGTGCTGCCCAAGGCGGACGTCAAGTCCCGTATGGCGGCAGAGCGGACCGGCTGTACGGACATGCTGTACCTGAACACCGCCAAGGCACCGTTCGACGACCCGAAGGTGCGCGAGGCGATGATGTGGGCGGTGGACCGCGAGGCCCAGGTGACCGCGTTCGGCGGTCCGGCGATGGCCGACGTGGCGACCTCCTACCTGCCGCCGTCGCTGACCGGCGGTGCCAAGGCGGACCCGCTGAAGATCCCGGCGGCCGGCGACCCGGAGAAGGCCAAGGCGCTGCTCAAGGAGGCGGGCAAGACCGACCTCAAGGTCGCGCTCACCGTCTCGCTCGGCGACAAGACCCGCGCCGAGGCGATCCAGCAGTCGCTGGCCAAGGTCGGCGTCCAGGTCACCATCAACACAGTGGACCCGTCCGCCTTCACCGACACCCTCGGCGACACCAAGAACGCTCCCGAACTGACCATCAACGGCTGGTGCCCGGACTACCCGTCCGCCGCGACCTTCTTCCCGTTCCTGTTCGACGGCCGCACCATCAAGGAGAAGGGCAACCAGGGCAACTACAGCCAGTTCCGGGACCAGGCCACGATGGACCGGATGGACCAGATCGCGGCCATGACGGACGTGGGCGAGGCCAACAAGGCCTGGCAGCAGCTGGACGAGGACCTGTTGAAGAAGGCCCCGGCCGTCCCGCTGATGTGGCAGCGGCGCCCGCTGCTGGCGGGCACCAACGTGGCCGGCGCGTTCGGCAACTCCGGCTACGCCGGCATGATCGACCTCGCCGTGGTCGGCCTCAAGGACCCCGCCAAGGGCAAGGGCTGAGGGGCCGGCGGAGATGAGTACCACCACCCCATCGGGAGCCGAAGGCCGCGCCGGTGTCGAGAACGACGAGCGACAAGCGAGCGCAGCGAGTGCCGGAGCGAGGAGCGTCGACACCGGGTCAGGAGCGGCCGGAGGCGAACGAGGAGTCGCTGAGCCCGTCGCCACGGCCGATGCCGTGGCGGCGGGCCCCGCGAAGAAGGCCGGGCGAGGACCGTGGCGGCTGGTCTGGGACCAGCTGTGGGCCAAGGGCTCGGCCCGGTTCGGCCTGATCACGGTCGGCGTACTGGTCCTGGCGGCCGCCCTGGCCGGCCCGCTGAGCTCGCTCGGCGGCTGGTCCCCCGAGGAGTTCGACAAGCGCGCCGTGGACCCGTACCTGGGCGGCATGCCCCGGGGCGACTTCGGCGGCATCAGTACCCGGCACTGGTTGGGCGTCGAGCCGACCACCGGACGCGACCTGTTCGCCCGGGTGCTGCACGGCGGCCAGGTCTCGCTGCTGATCGCGTTCACCGCGACCGCGGTCGTCGTGGTCACCGGCACCCTGGCCGGCATCGCGGCGGGCTACTTCGGCGGCCGGACCGACACCGTGCTGTCCCGGCTGATGGACCTCACGATGTCCTTCCCCTCGCTGATCTTCATGATCGCGATGATGTCGGTGGCCAAGGACGTCAACCGGATCCTGCTGATCACCCTGGTCATCGGCCTGTTCACCTGGCCCGGCATCGCCCGCGTGGTCCGCGGCCAGACGCTGTCGCTCAAGCACCGCGAGTACGTCGAGGCCGCGAAGGTCGGCGGCGCCCGTTCCTGGCGCATCCTCACCCGGGAGATCCTGCCGAACGTCTCCGGCCCGGTCATCGCCTACACCACACTGCTGATCCCCGGCATGATCGCGACCGAGGCCGCGCTCAGCTACCTCGGCGTGGGTGTCCGCCCGCCGACCGCGTCCTGGGGGCAGATGATCGCCGAGAGCATCGTCCACTACGAGACGGACCCGACGTACTTCCTCATCCCGACGGTCTTCCTCTTCCTCGCCGTGCTCGCCTTCACCCTGCTCGGGGACGCGCTGCGCGACATCCTGGACCCCCGGGGAGGCCGGTCGTGATCCTCTACCTCGGCCGCCGGCTGCTCGGCGTGGCGGGCATCCTGCTCGCCATCTGCGCCATCACCTTCACCATCTTCTACCTGCTGCCGAACGACCCGGCCGCGGCGGCCTGCGGCAAGACCTGCAGCCCCGAGCGGCTCGCCGACGTCAAGGCGGCGATGGGGCTGGACAAGCCGGTCTGGGACCAGTTCCTCGCCTACCTCGGCGGCATCTTCGCCGGCCGCGACTACGGCAGCGGCCCGAGCGCCGTGCACTGCGGCTTCCCCTGCCTCGGCTACTCCTACGAGTACGGGCTGCCGGTCTGGAACCTGCTCACCGACCGGCTGCCGGTCTCCGTCTCGCTGGCCCTCGGCGCGGCCGTGCTCTGGCTGCTCCTCGGCCTCGGAGCGGGCGTCGCCTCGGCGTTGCGCAAGGGCCGGCCCGTCGACAGGGCGCTGATGGTGCTCTCGGTCGGCACCGCCTCGCTGCCGGTCTACTTCACCTCGATCATGCTGATCTGGGGTGTCGTCAGAACGGCCGGACTGCTGCCCTACCCGGCGTACCACGCGTTCACCGAGAACCCGATCGAGTGGGCCTCCAACCTGCTGCTGCCCTGGATCGCCCTGGCCCTGCTGTACGCGGCCATGTACGCGCGGCAGAGCCGCAACTCGATGATCGAGGCGATGGCCGAGCCGTACATCCGCACCGCCCGGGCGAAGGGGCTGCCGCCGCGCACGGTGACCGTCAAGCACGGGCTGCGCTCCGCGATGACGCCGATCCTCACCATCTTCGGGATGGACCTCGGCGGGCTGCTGGCCGGGGCCGTCATCACCGAGTCGATCTTCGGCCTGCCCGGCGTCGGCCGGCTGTTCTACGACGGCCTGGCCCGCTCCGACCAGCCCGTCATCCTCGGCGTCACCCTGCTCGCGGCCTTCTTCATCGTCGCCGCGAACCTGCTGGTCGACCTGCTCTACGCCTACGTCGACCCGAGAGTGAGGTACTGATGTCCCCACTACTGTTGGAGGTCGAGGACCTCAGGGTCTCCTTCGACACCCCGCGCGGCACCGTCCGGGCCGTCGACGGCATCTCCTTCACCGTCGAGGCCGGGCGCACCCTCGGCCTGGTCGGCGAGTCCGGCAGCGGCAAGTCCGTCACCTCGCTCGCCGTCATGGGCCTGCACCGCGGCGCGGCCGTCACCGGCTCGATCCGGCTCGGCGGGCAGGAGCTGAACGGGCTGGGGGAGCGGGAGTTGGGCACCGTCCGGGGTCGGCGGATCGCGATGATCTTCCAGGACCCGCTGTCCAGCCTGCACCCCTTCTACACCGTCGGCGAGCAGATCGCCGAGCACTACCGGGTGCACTTCAAGGCGGGCCGAAAGGCCGGTCGGACCAGGGCGGTCGAGATGCTGGCCGAGGTCGGCATCCCGGAGCCGTCCCGTCGGGTCGACGAGTACCCGCACCAGTTCTCCGGCGGCATGCGCCAACGCGTCATGATCGCGATGGCGCTCGCCTGCGAACCCGAGCTGCTGATCGCCGACGAGCCCACCACGGCGCTCGACGTCACCGTCCAGGCGCAGATCCTCGATCTGATCGCCCGGATCCAGCAGGAGCGCGGCCTCGGCGTCGTGATGATCACCCACGACCTCGGCGTGGTCGCCCGGGTCGCCCACGAGGTACTGGTCATGTACGGCGGCCGGGCGGCCGAACAGGCCCCGGTGGAGCGGCTGTTCGCGCAGCCTGCGCACCCGTACACCCGCGGCCTGCTGGACTCGCTGCCGCGCTTGGACGACACCGACGACGCCCCGCTGCGGGCCATCCCCGGCAGCCCGCCGTCGTTGATCGCCCCCGCCCCCGGCTGCTCCTTCGCCCCGCGCTGCGCCCGCACCACCGCCGCGTCCGCCGAGGAGCACGCCCGCTGCCTGGCCGAACGCCCGACGCTCGGTCCGCTCGCCCCCGGCCACCAGGCCGCCTGCCATCTGCCGCTGGTGACGGAGGGAGTGCTGTGACCGGCCAACCACTGTTGTCCGTACGGGACCTGGTGAAGACCTTCCCCGGGCGGCGCGGCCGCACCGGCCGGGCCGGTGCGCCGATCCGGGCCGTGGACGGGGTCAGCTTCGACCTCGGCGCGGGCGAGACGCTCGGCCTGGTCGGCGAGTCCGGCTGCGGCAAGTCCACCACCGGGCGGATGATCGTCCGGCTGCTCGACCCGACCTCAGGCACCGTCACCCTCGACGGCATCGGGATCGGCGGGCTCTCCCAAACCCAACTGCGCCCGTACCGACGGCACCTGCAGATGGTCTTCCAGGACCCGTACTCCTCGCTCAACCCCCGGCAGACGGTGGCCCGGATCATCTCCGAACCGCTGCTGGTCCAGGGCGCGGGCGCCGCCGAGGCGCGCAAGCGGGCCGCCGAGCTGATGGAACTGGTCGGGCTGATCCCCGAGCACCTGGACCGATACCCGCACGAGTTCTCCGGCGGCCAGGCGCAGCGCATCGGCATCGCCCGTTCGCTGGCCACCTCGCCCAAGCTGGTGATCGCCGACGAGCCGGTGTCCGCGCTGGACGTCTCCATCCAGGCCCAAGTGGTCAACCTGATGGAGCAGTTGCAGCGCGAGCTGGGCCTGGCGTACGTGTTCATCGCGCACGACCTCTCGGTGGTCAAGCGGGTCTGCGACCGGATCGCGGTGATGTACCTGGGCCGGATCGTCGAGATCGGCGACAAGGCCGAGGTGTACGGCAACCCGGCGCACCCGTACACCAGGGCACTGCTGTCCGCGGTGCCCCTGCCGGACCCGGTGGCGGAGCGGGCCCGGGAGCGGATCGTGCTGCTCGGCGACCCGCCGAGCCCGGCCAACCCGCCGGCGGGGTGCGGCTTCCACCCGCGCTGCCCGAAGGCGCAGGAGGTGTGCCGGACGGATCGACCGCTGCTGCAGGTCGTCGGCACCGGCGGCGCGCGTGCCGGCCACCGCGAGGCGGCCTGCCACTTCCCGGAGGCCTGAGGGTCGCCGCAGACCCCCGGTCGGGCGCGGCGGGGAACCTCACGAGGGCCGCGTCCGACCGGGTTCCACCGTTTGGTACCTGCTCGGTGCCCGCTCGGCGCCCGGCTAGTGCTCGTCGCCCGGCAGTAGCAGGCGGGGGCCGGGACCCTCGGTGGCGAGTTCGTCGCCCGGGTTGAGGACCCGGCAGCGGCGCAGCGACACGCAGCCGCAGCCGATGCAGCCGGTCAGCTCGGCCTCCAGCCGCTCCAGCTCGGTCCGGCGGGCGCGCAGCTGCTCGGTCCAGCGCCGGGAGATCCGCTCCCAGTCGTGCTTGCCGGGCATCCGGTCCTCGGGCAGGGCGGTGAAGACCTCGGCGACCTCGGCGAGCGGGATGCCGAGCCGCTTGGCGACCAGGATGAGTGAGAGCCGGCGCAGCACGTGCCGCCGGTAGCGGCGCTGGTTGCCGGCCGAGCGCTCGGAGGAGATCAGCCCCTGGTCCTCGTAGAAGCGCACCGCCGAGGTGGCGATCCCGGCCCGCCGGGCCACCTCGCCCACGCTCAGCAGGTCCACGGGAGCGGTACTCATGCGCCCGCCTCGCTGCGCTCGGCAGGGGCATTCGCCCATACGCGCCTTCTGATGATTCGCTCGCTTCGCTCACTCATGCGCCCGCCTCGCTGCGCTCGGCAGGGGCATTCGCGCATACGCGCCTTCTGGTGATTCGCTCGCTTCGCTCGCTCATGCGTTCACCTCGCAGTTCTCCCTCACGGCTGGCACCTTGACTTCAAGTCCTGTTGAAGTCCTAGCGTACCTGACGTGACCGGGAATTCCGCCGTAGAGAGCGCCACAGCCCTTGCTGAACAGGCTAGTTGCGCTACGGAGTCACCGTCCGAAGGTGGCTCCGGGCGGTGGCGCGAACTGTTCTCCCGTCGGTTCGCCGCCGCCGCGTCGATCCTGGCCGGGGGAGAGGGGTCGCATGGGCGCATGCCTCCGCCGAGCGCGGCGAGGTGGGTGCGTGCGGCCCCGGATCCCTTTCGTCGGGGGGATCCGGGGCCTATTCCATGCCCCGTGCGGTCAGCGGGTGGTGTACTCCACGGCGACGCTGATGACCACGAGCAGGGCGTACACCACTGCGAGGGTGGTCCGCCCGGTCGCGTGCAGGGCGAGCGCGGCGGTGAGCAGGACCAGCAGCTTGAGCGCGATCTCCACGCCGAGCGGCTGGCGGAACTTCGGCCCGCCCGCGGCCAGGAACAGGCCCCAGACGGTGGCCGCCAGCGCCGGGGCGCCGAGCCCCAGCAACAGCCGGGTGGCCAGGTTGGAACCGGTTTTGAACCCCCAGTAGCAGAGCGCCGCCAGCATGGCGAGCTCCAGCCCGAAGGCGAGTCCTGCGTTGGTGGCCGTCAACGGGGTCCACTGCCGCCGGCCGACCGGGCCCGGTCTCTCGAATCTCATCCGCGTTCTCCCCGTCTCGCCGCGCCGCCCGGGCCGGGCGGCGGTCGTGCGGAGTGTCCCAGCCCGACCGGGCCGGACTCAATGGATCACCCCAAAGAGATACGCAGAAAGGCGAGTTCGGCCATGGCGAGCTGCTCGTTCGTCCCGCCCGGGGTCATGTGGGTGACGCCCGGCAGCGGCAGCACGCTGTGCGGGCGCCCGGCGCGGGTGAGCGCCTGGGAGAGCAGCAGGGTGTGCGCGGGGTGGACGTTGTCGTCGGCCAGCCCGTGGATCAGCAGGAGCGGCCTGGTCAGGCCGGGGGCGTCGGGGAGCAGGCAGTCGTCGGCGTAGCCCTCGGGGTTGTCCTGCGGCAGGCCGAGGTGGCGCTCGGTGTACGCGGTGTCGTACAGCCGGAAGTCGGTGGGCGGGGCGCCCGCGCAGGCGGCGTGGAAGACGTCCGGGCGGCGCAGTACGGCGAGTGCGGCGAGGTAACCGCCGTAGGACCAGCCGCGCACGGCGACCCGGCCGAGGTCGAGGTCGGGGTGGTGTGCGGCGAGTGCGTGCAGGGCGTCGACCTGGTCGTCCAGGGCGACCCGGGAGAAGCGCCGGAAGATCGCCCGGGTGAAGTCGGGGGAGATGAAGGGGGTGCCGCGGTTGTCGGTGGTGACCACGGCGAAGCCCTGGTCGGCCCACCACTGACGGAGCTGCCAACGGTGCGGCTCGGCGGCCACGGCCTGGAAGCCGGGCCCGCCGTAGACGTCCAGCAGGACGGGCAGCCGGCGACCGGGGACGTGCCCGCGCGGGTACACCACGGCGGTGGGCAGGGCACGTTCGGTCACCCGGGCGAGCCGGGGGCGGACGGTGTACGGCAGGGAGGCGCTCCGGTCGGTGAGTGTCAGCTCGCGGCCCGCGCGCCGGACCACCCGCCGGACGCCGTCGGCGGTGGCGGTGGTGAGCAGCAGGGTGTCGGCGGCGGCGAGCGCGGAGTGCACGCCCGGTCCGGTGCTGAGGAGTTCGGGCGGGCCGCCGTCCGGGTCGACCAGGTGGAGGTACTGGTCGGCCGGGTCGCCCTGGCCGGTCTCGCAGAGCAGTCGGCCGTTGTACCGCCCGACCACCCGGCGGATCTGCAGCCCGGTGCTGTCCAGCGGCTTGCCGTCCAGGGCGAGGCCGCGGGCCTGCGGGCTGTCGTGGGCGGTGAGCAGGCGGCCGTCGGGCAGCCGGGCGGGGGTGCCGGGCAGGTCGTCCACCCAGAACTCGTCGGTGGTGTGGGAGAGTTCGGAGGTTGCGCCGGTGGCCGGGTCGGCGCTGAGCAGCAGTACCCGCTGCTGGAGGCGGTCGGCGACGGTGAGCAGCACCTCGCCGTCCGAAACCCAGGAGGCGTCGCAGAGGTACGGGAACGCGGCGGCGTCCCAGCGGAGTCGGACCCGGCCGCCCTCCAGGCCGAGCACCCAGAGCTGGACGTCGGCGTTGGGCCCGCCGGCCTGCGGGTAGGCGAAGTCCTCGGCGGGCTCGCCGGGTCGGGCGGGGTCGGCGAAGTACCGGCGGGGGAGGGCGGATTCGTCCACCCGGGCGGCCAGCAGCGCGCCGCCGTCCGGGCGCCACCAATGGCCCCGGGATCGGCCGAGCTCCTCGGCGGCGGCGAATTCGGCGACGCCCCAGCGGGCGCCGTCGGCGGGGGAGATCGGCGTCAACTCCGGTGTGACGTACAGGGCGTCGTCGGCGACGTAGGCGACCCGCCGGCCGTTGGCGTCCGGGCGGGGGTCGAACGCGGGCCCGGCGGTGGGGAGTTCGACGGCGGTGCCGGTGGCGGTGTCGATGCGGAACAGCCGGCCGTCCAGGGTGAGGGCGGCGGTGGCGAGGTCGGTGGTGGCCGCGTAGCCGCCGATCCCGGCGGCGACCAGCCGGGTGCGCTCGCGCAACCGCCGCTCGACGGCGGGCAGTTCGTCGCGCCGGCCGCTACGGCCCGGGGCGAGCACGGCCGGGTCGGCGACCAGGCGCTCCTCGCCGGTGGTGAGGTCGAGCAGCTGGAGGCGGTCGACCGGGTCCTCGGAGCCGGTCGAGCGGAGCAGCAGGAGCCGGGTACCGTCCTCGGCGAGGGTGTACGCGCGTGGGGCGCCGTAGGTGAACCGACCGGTACGGGCGCTGAGGGAGAGGAAGGCGTCGGTGATGGTCACGGCCCGATGGTGGTCGTGCGATGCTTGCCCCGACCAGTAGTCTGTCATGTGAAATGTCACACATCACGACTGGGGAGGACCACCGTGATCGACGACCTGAGTACCGTCGAGCCCCCGGCCCCGCTGCCCGCCGCCGAAGGCCTTTTCAGCGTGTCGCCGGGGGCCGCACACCTGAACCACGGCTCGTACGGCGCCGTGCCCGTCCCGGTGCAGCGGGTGCAGGAACGGCTGCGGACCGAGCACGAGTCGGACCCGGACGGCTTCTTCGCCGACCTGCCGGACCGGATCGCCGGGGCTCGGGTGCGGATCGCCGCCGAGCTGACCACCGACCCGGACCGGCTGGCACTGGTCGCCAACGTCACCGAGGCGGTCGCTATCGCCCTGGACAGCATCCCCCTCGCCCCCGGCGACCGGATCCTGGTCACCGACCACGGCTACGGCGCGGTCAACCAGGCCGCGGCGCGCAAGGCCGCCGAGACCGGTGCCGAGCTGGTGGTGGCCGAAGTCCCACTGGACGCCCCGGACGAGGAGGCCGTCCGGGAGGCGGTGCTCGCCGCCGTGGACGACCGCACCACCGTGGCGGTCCTGGACCGGATCACCTCACTCACCGCCCGTACGGTGGCCTCCCCGGAGCTCGTCGCCGAGTTGCGCGGGCGCGGGGTGACCACCGTGGTGGACGGCGCCCACGCGCCCGGCATGCTGCCCGCCCCGGTCGACCCGAACGCCGACTTCTGGTTCGGCAACCTGCACAAGTGGGCCTTCGCCCCGCGCGCCACCGGCGTGCTGGCCGTCCGCCCCGAGTGGACCGCCCGGGTGCGCCCGCTCGCACTGTCCTGGGAGCACCACCGGGGCTTCCCGGCCAACGTCGAGTGGCGCGGCACCTGCGACTACACACCCTGGCTGGCCGCCCCGGCAGGCTTCGAGCTGCTGGGCGAACTCGGCCGCCGGGCGGTGGCCGAGCACAACACCGCCCTCGCCGCGTACGGTCGGCGGGTGCTGGTCGAACGGGCGGGCCTGCGGCCGCTGCCCGCGACGCCCGAGGTGTGGATGCGCACCGTACGAATGCCGCAGGGCCGGTTCGACACCGAGGCGGAGGTCCGGGCGCTGTTGGCCGAGCTGTGGCGCCGGCACGGCATCCGGGTCGCCGTCCGGCCGGGGCCCGACGGCGGAGTGCTGCGGGTCAGTGCTCAGCTGTACAACCGTGCCGCGGAGTACGAGCGGCTCGCGGACGCCCTGGTGGAGCTGTTCAAGGAGTAGCCGGTCGCGGCGCGGCGTGGCCGGCCGCCTCGGGGAACGGCTGCTCGCCGGCCGCCCGCAGCTCGGCGAGCAGCATGGTGCGGTCGGCGAGCAGCCCGGTGAGGATCCGCCGGGCTGCCCGCAGCAGGTCGGCGACGTCGCCGCCGGCCAACGCGTAGACCACCGTGCCGCCTTCGCGGGTGGCGGTGACGATGCCCGACCGGCGCAGCACCGCGAGCTGCTGCGACAGGCTGGAGGGTTCGACCTCCAGCTCGGCGAGCAGGCCGCGGACGGGCGTCGGTCCGTCCTGGAGCAGCTCCAGCACCCGGATCCGGACGGGATGGCCGAGCATCCGGAAGAACTCGGCCTTGGCCTGGTAGAGCGCTACCGTCACGAGGCCCCCCTTCCCTGGTGTCGGTGGGCTCAGATCTCCAACGCGAGTTCGATCCGCCTGAGCTGGTGGCGGGCCATCGCCAGGTTGCCGCGGCTGCGGTTGAGCGCGAGGAAGAGGAACAGGCCCCGGCCGCTGGGCGTCGTGATCGGCCGGACCATGTGGTACTGGTGGGTCAGCGTGATCAGGATGTCCTCGATCTCGTTGTCGTGCAGGTTGAGCAGCTCCATCGCCCGCATCTTGGCGCGGACCACGTCGGTGTTCCCGGCGGCGGCGACGTTGAGGTCCAGCTCGCCGCCGTCGCCGAGGCTGCCGAGGGCCATGCCGCTGCCGTAGTCGACCAGGGCGACGCCGATCGCGCCGTCGATGCCCATGGCCTCCTTGAGGGACGTCTCCAGGTTCGCCATCTTCGCTGTCCTCCGGTGAGTTGGTGGCTGTGGCACACGAAGGTAGGGAGCAATCGCCGGACTCCACCGGGAATGACCGGAGACGTTCGAACCTGGCCACACTTCGATCACTTGAAGACATTTGCAACTATGGATCTGAGAGGGAAGTGATCCCGGGAGTGATCTCGTCGCACGAAAAAACGGTGCTATTGATGTCAGCCCTCCCGGGTAACCTCTCGCTGAGATGCGAGATCACACCAACCACACCCGGACGGCGATGAACACCCCCGATCCAGAGCCCCAGGACGACCGGGAGCTCAGCCCCGCCGAGGCGTACGCGGCCAGCCGTCGCCGGGCCAAGGAGCAGGCCACCGCCCTGTACGGCTTCCAGCAGCTGTACGACTTCCCGCTGGACGACTTCCAACTGGAGGCCTGCGAGACGCTGGAGGCCGGATCGGGCGTCCTGGTCGCCGCCCCCACCGGCTCCGGGAAGACCATCGTCGGCGAGTTCGCCGTGCACCTGGCCCTCCAGGCGGGCCGCAAGTGCTTCTACACCACGCCGATCAAGGCGCTCTCCAACCAGAAGTACGGCGACCTGGTCAAGCGCTACGGCGCCGCCAAGGTCGGCCTGCTCACCGGCGACAACACCGTCAACGGCGACGCCCCCGTGGTGGTCATGACCACCGAGGTGCTGCGCAACATGCTCTACGCGGGCTCCAGCACCCTCGACGGCCTCGGCTACGTCGTGATGGACGAGGTGCACTACCTCGCCGACCGCTTCCGCGGCGCCGTCTGGGAGGAGGTCATCATCCACCTCCCCGAGTCGGTCACCCTCGTCTCGCTCTCCGCGACCGTCTCCAACGCCGAGGAGTTCGGCGACTGGCTGGACACCGTCCGCGGCGGCACCAAGGTGATCGTCTCCGAGACCCGCCCGGTGCCGCTGTGGCAGCACGTGATGGCCGGCAACCGGATGTACGACCTGTTCGCCGACCCCGACCGGGACGGCCGCCCCAAGAACAACCTGAAGAACCCCGGCAAGGCCGTCAACCCCGAGCTGGTCCGGCTCGCCCGCTCCGAGCCGGACCGTGGGCCCCGCGACCGCTTCGGCCGCGGCCGGGGCCGTTCCATGCCCAACGGCCGCCCCGGTCGGGTCTGGACCCCGGGCCGGGTCGACGTCATCGACCGGCTCGACGCCGAGGGCCTGCTGCCCGCGATCACCTTCATCTTCAGCCGGGCCGGCTGCGAGGCCGCCGTCCAGCAGTGCCTCAGCTCCGGCCTGCGGCTCAACAAGGACTCCGAGCGCGCCCAGGTCCGGGCCGTCGTCGAGGAGCGCTGCGCCGACATCCCCGACGAGGACCTGCACGTCCTCGGCTACTTCGAGTGGCTGGACGGGCTGGAGCGCGGCATCGCCGCCCACCACGCCGGGATGCTGCCCCGGTTCAAGGAGGTCGTCGAGGAGCTCTTCGTGAAGGGCCTGGTCAAGGCCGTCTTCGCGACCGAGACCCTGGCGCTCGGCATCAACATGCCCGCCCGCTCGGTGGTCATGGAGAAGCTGGTCAAGTGGAACGGCGAGACCCACGCCGACATCACCCCCGGCGAGTACACCCAGCTCACCGGCCGGGCCGGGCGGCGCGGCATCGACGTCGAGGGCCACGCCGTGGTGCTCTGGCAGCGCGGTCTCGACCCGGAGGCGCTGGCCGGCCTGGCGGGCACCCGCACCTACCCGCTCAAGTCCTCGTTCCGGCCGTCGTACAACATGGCCGTCAACCTGGTCTCCCAGTTCGGCCGGCACCGCTCGCGCGAGCTGCTGGAGACCTCCTTCGCCCAGTTCCAGGCCGACCGCTCGGTGGTCGGCATCGCCCGCCAGGTGCAGCGCAACGAGGAGGGCCTGGAGGGCTACCGCGAGTCGATGACCTGCCACCTCGGCGACTTCGACGAGTACATGGAGCTGCGCCGCCGGCTCAAGGACCGCGAGAACGAGCTCGCCCGCGAGGGCAGCAGCCAGCGCCGTGCGGCCGCCGTCGAGTCCATCGAGCAGCTCAAGCCCGGCGACGTCATCCACGTCCCCACCGGCAAGTTCGCCGGCCTCGCCCTGGTCCTCGACCCGGGCCTGCCGCCGGTCAACCGCTCCGGTCGGGGCGGCCCGCGCCACCCCGACTTCCAGGACGGCCCGCGCCCGGTGGTGCTCACCGCCGAGCGGCAGGTCAAGCGGCTCGCGATGATCGACTTCCCGCACCCGGTCGTCGCGATCGAGCGCCTCCGCATCCCCAAGTCCTTCAACCCGCGCAGCCCGCAGTCCCGGCGCGACCTCGCCTCGGCGCTGCGCACCAAGGCCGGCCACCTGGAGCCCGAGCGGTTCCGGCGCGGCCGCGCGGCCGCCGCCGACGACCCGGAGATCACCCGGCTGCGCGCCGAACTGCGCCGGCACCCCTGTCACGGCTGCTCCGACCGCGAGGACCACGCCCGCTGGGCCGAGCGCTACCACCGGCTGCACCGCGACACCGAACTGCTGGAACGCCGGATGCGCTCGCGCACCCACACCATCGCCCGCACCTTCGACCGGGTCTGCGGGCTGCTCACCGACCTCGGCTACCTGAGCGGCGACAGCGTCACCGGCGATGGCAAGCGGCTCGGCCGGCTCTACGGCGAACTCGACCTGCTCGCCTCCGAGTGCATCCGCGAGGGCGTCTGGAGCGGCCTGGCCGCCGCCGAACTCGCCGCCTGCGCCTCGGCGTTGGTGTACGAGTCGCGTCAGGCCGACGACGCCGGCGCCCCCCGGGTGCCGGAGGGCGCCGCCAAGGACGCGCTCGGCAAGATGGTCCGGATCTGGGGCCACCTGGACGCCCTGGAGGAGCAGCACCGGATCAACACCGCCGAGGGCGTCGGCCAACGCGAGCCCGACCTCGGCTTCGCCTGGGCCGCCTACCGCTGGGCGCTCGGCCACAGCCTGGACCAAGTGCTGCGCGACGCCGACATGCCGGCCGGCGACTTCGTCCGCTGGACCAAGCAACTGATCGACGTCCTCGGCCAGATCCAGGACGCGGCCGGCGAGGACGCCGAACTGCGCAGGACCGCCCGCAAGGCCGTCGACGGCCTGCGGCGCGGCATCATCGCCTACTCCTCGGTGGGTTAGTAGAGCAGGAGGGGCCCGCACGAGATCGCTCGTGCGGGCCCCGTCGCGTACGGCTCAGCGGGTGGCCAGGGCCTCCAGGACGCGGTCCAGGGAGGTGCCGAGGCCCCAGCGGGCGGAGAGGTGTTCGAGGGTCATCGGGTCCAACGGCTCGTGGGGGAGGGCCGGGTCGAAGTCGGGGAGCGGGGCGTCCGGGGCGACGCGGACCACGGTGGGGGCCACGTCCAGGTAGCCGGAGCCCTCGACGATGTTGCGGCGGCGGGCCGGGGTGAGCTTGGAGCCGACGTCGAGGGCGGCGGCGCGGATGGCCGCGAGATCGCCGTACTCGTTGATCAGCTGGGCGGCGGTCTTCTCGCCGATGCCCTTGACCCCGGGCAGACCGTCGGACGGGTCGCCGCGCAGCGCCGCCATATCGGCGTACTGCGCGCCGCGGACGCCGTACTTCTCCAGCAGCACGGCGTCGTCGGTGACCTGCAGGTTGCCCATGCCCTTGACGGGGTAGAGCACGGTGATCTGCCGGGCGTCGTCCACGAGTTGGAACAGGTCGCGGTCTCCGGTGACGATCTGTACCGGGCCCTTGGCTCGGGCGGTGAGGGTGCCGATCACGTCGTCCGCCTCGTAGCCGGGCGAGCCGACCCGGGCGATGCCCAGCGCGTCGAGCACCTGCTCGATCACCGGGACCTGCGGGGCCAGCGTGTCCGGCACCTCCTCCTCGCCGTCCTCGCCGTCCTCGGCGGCCTCGGCGACCCGGTGGGTCTTGTACGAGGGGACGAGGTCCACCCGCCACTGGGGGCGCCAGTCGGCGTCCATGCAGGCGACGAGTTCGTCGGGGCGGTGGTCCTGGACCAGCCGGGCGATGAAGTCCAGCAGGCCGCGGACGGCGTTGACCGGCTCACCCTGCGGCGAGCGCAGGGTGTCCGGTACGCCGAAGTAGGCCCGGAAGTACAGGCTGGCGGAGTCGAGCAGCATCAGTCGCGGTGCGGTCACGCCTCCGATCATGCCGTACGGGGGTGACGGACGGCTGGTTCTCAGTGCTCGTGCGGGCCGGCGCGGTGCACCGGGCCGTGGGCGTCGGCGCAGTGTTCGGCGGCCGAATCGCCCGGGGCGGTGATCTGCAGCAGCGCGCCCGCCTCGTCCTCGCCGACATGGTCGACCTGGAGCGTGCTGTGGGTGATGCCGTACTCCTCGGCCAGCCGGCGCTGCAGTGAGCGCCGGACGGCGTGGCAGTCGCCGCCGGGGGTGACCAGGATGTGGGCGGACAGGGCCGGCTGGTTGGAGGTGATCTCCCAGATGTGCAGGTCATGGATCTCCTCGACCAGCGATTCGGCGACCAGCCGGTCGGCCACCGTGTCCGGGTCGATCCCGGCCGGGGCGGCCTCCAGGAAGATCCGCCCGGAGTCCCGGACCAGCCCGATGCCCGCCTTGAGCATCAGCGCGACCACGATCAGCGAGGCGATCGCGTCGGCCCGGGCGAAGCCGGTGGTCAGCATGACCGCGCCGGCGACGGCGGTGGCGATGAAGGCGTAGAGGTCGGTCAGCACGTGCTGGAAGGCGCCCTCGACGTTCAGCGAGCTGCGGTTGGCCTTCGACATGCACCAGGTGGCGGCCAGGTTGACCACGATCCCGATGAGCGCGGTGACCAGCACCAGCGAGCCGGTGACCTCGGGCGGTTCGATCAGCCGGGTGATCGCCTCGTAGCCCAGCCAGGCCGAGAGCACCAGCAGGGTCACGCCGTTGGCCTGTGCGGAGAGGATCTCGGCCCGCTTGAGCCCGTAGGTGTAGCCGCCGCGGGCCGGGCGGGCGGCGAGCCGCATCGCGACCAGGGCCAGCACGATCGAGGCGGCGTCGGTGAGCATGTGCGCCGCGTCGGAGATCAGGGCCAGCGACTGGGCGGCGAAGCCGACCGCGACCTCGCCGGCCATGAAGACGACGATCAGGGCGAGGGCGCTGACCAGCCAGCGGCGGTCCGCGTCGGCGGCGACACCGTGCGAGTGGCCGCCGTGGCCCCCGTGTCCGTGTCCGTGGCCGTGCGAGTGCTGGTGGTCATGCGCATGATCATCGTGGGAATGCTCGTGGCCGGCCATCGAAGTCCTCTCTGGACGCACGGGTGGGTGGTGACGGGATGCGATCGCCCCGCACTCGAAGTGAACCGCAGAATCGACAAAGATCCAAAGGCTGTACTGGTGACCGTTGTCGTTGCCGTTCGGAGGCCCTTCGGACGTCGTTCGCCGGCCGCCGCCGAGTACCTCCCGTTGCCGGTGCCGACCCCGCGGTCCTGAACGCGAATGAACGCGGCGTTCCCCGCGCCCCAGCAAGGGGCGCGGGGAATATCTGACTCAAAACCTCTTTCCCTGTGGCCAGTTGCGGCCCACACCCCGGGCCCGCCGCCGGGCCGGGTTCACCCCAGCGCCACCGCGTCCAGCGCCACCGCATCCAACGAAGCCGCAGTGGCGGCCCGCACCAGGCCCCGCATCACCCGCAGATCGTCCCCCTGCTCCGGATGCCACTGCACCCCCACCGTGAACCCCGGCCCCTCCACGGCCTCCACCGTCCCGTCCGGCGCGAGTGCGCTCACCCGCAGGCCCGCCCCCAGCCGGTCCACCGCCTGGTGGTGGAAGGTCGGCACCTCCAACTCGCTCTCCGGCAGCAGCCCGCCCAGCAGCGTCCCCGGCACCGGCCGCACCAGGTGCGAGCCGTAGACCCCCGGCGACCCGCCGTGCACGTCCACCGCGACCACGTCCGGCAGGTGCTGCACCAGCGTCCCGCCGCAGACGACGTTCAGCACCTGCATCCCCCGGCAGATCCCCAGCGCCGGCATCCCCGCCGCCAGTGCGCCCCGCAGTAGCGCGACCTCCCAGGCGTCCCGCTCCGGCGAGTCCACCTCCGTCAACGGGTGCGCCGGCTCGCCGTAGTACGCCGGGTCGACGTCCGGCCCGCCCGCGATCACCAGGGCGTCCAGCCGGGCGAGCACCTCGGGGGCGCGTTCGGGGGCGTCGGGCGGGAGCAGGACGGCGATCCCGCCGGAGTTCTGGACGTACGCGGTGTACCGCTCGGGTACCAGGGCGACCCGGCGGCCCCGCCAGTCGCTCCAACTAGCGTCCACCAGGTAGGTGCTGACACCGATCAAAGGCCTGCGATCCATGGCGCGCATTCTCCTCCGGTACCGCCTGATCCCGTGTCAATCACGCACATCGGCGCGCCACACCCGCCCGCCCTCTTCCGCCCCGCGAGCCGCAGGCCGTACGGTTCGCTGTGACTGCCTGAACTCGAAGAGTGATCGATGGGGAGGGTTCCGCCATGCCCGAGAACGCCGCCGCGGGCTCACCACCCCGGCCGCCGCTGACCCTGGACGAGCTGCGCATCCTGGTGGACGCCGGCGAGGTGCACACCGTCGCGCTGTCGTTCACCGACATGCAGGGCCGGCTGCAGGGCAAGCGCTTCGCCGCCCGGTTCTTCCTCGACGAGGTCGCCGAGAAGGGCGCCGAGGCCTGCGACTACCTGCTGGCCGTGGACGTGGACCTGAACACCGTGGACGGGTACGCCTTCTCCTCCTGGGCCACCGGCTACGGCGACTTCGCGATGCGTCCCGACCTCGGCACCCTGCGGCTGACCCCGTGGCAGCCCGGCACCGCCCAGGTCACCGCCGACCTGGCCCGGCACGGCGGCCACCCGGTGGACGCCGCCCCGCGCCAGCTGCTGCGCCGCCAGATCGCCCGGCTCGCCGAGTACGGCCTGGCCGCCGACATCGGCACCGAACTGGAGTTCCTGGTGTTCCGCGACACCTACGAGCAGGCCTGGCTCGGCGGCTACCGCGGCCTGACCCCGGCGAACCTCTACAACGTGGACTACTCGATGCTGGGCACCGCCCGGGTCGAGCCGCTGCTGTCCCGGATCCGCAACGAGATGGCCGGCGCCGGGCTGACCGTCGAGTCCGCCAAGGGCGAGTGCAACCTCGGCCAGCACGAGATCGCCTTCCGCTACGCCGACGCCCTCACCACCTGCGACCAGCACAGCGTCTACAAGACCGGAGCCAAGGAGATCGCCGCCCAACAGGGCTGCGCACTCACCTTCATGGCCAAGTACGACGAGCGCGAGGGCAACAGCTGCCACATCCACCTGTCCCTGCGCGACGCGGTGGGCGCCCCCGCCTTCGCCGACCGGGACGGCCGGATGACCGACACCATGCGGCACTTCCTGGCCGGACAGCTGCTCGCCCTGCGCGAGTTCAGCCTGCTGTACGCGCCGAACATCAACTCCTACAAGCGCTACCGCCCCGGCTCCTTCGCCCCGACCGCCGTCGCCTGGGGCCGGGACAACCGCACCTGCGCCTACCGGGTGGTCGGTCACGGCCCGGGGCTGCGGATGGAGAACCGGGTGCCCGGCGGCGACGTCAACCCGTACCTCGCGGTGTCCGGCATGATCGCGGCCGGCCTGCACGGCCTGCAGCGCAAGCTCGACCTGCCCGCGCCCTGCCTGGGCAACGCCTACGCGGTGGAGGAGTACGTCCGGGTGCCCGGATCGCTGCGCGAGGCCGCCGACTTGTGGGCGGAGAGCGAACTGGCCCGAACGGCCTTCGGTGACGACGTGGTCGAGCACTACCTGAACATGGCCCGGGTCGAGCAGGCCGCCTACGACGGGGCCGTCACCGACTGGGAGCGCTACCGATCCTTCGAACGGATGTGAGCCGTGACCGAGCCGACCGGCAGCACCGTCCGCAACCCCGCCACCGGCGAGGTGCTCGCCACCGTCCCGGACACCACCGCCGAGCAGCTGGACACGGCCGTCCAGCGGGCGGTGAAGGCCCAGGCGGGCTGGGCGGCGCTGGCGCCCGGTGAACGTGCCCGGCTGCTGCGCCGGTTCGCCGACCAGGTCGAGGTGCACATCCCGGAACTGGCCGCCCTGGAGGTCGGCGAGGCCGGGCACACCGTGGGCAACGCCCGCTGGGAGGCCGGCAACGTCCGCGACCTGCTGGAGTACGCCGCCGGGGGAGTGGAGCGTCTGACCGGGCGCCAGATCCCCGTTCCCGGCGGCCTGGACGTCACCTTCCACGAACCGGTCGGCGTGGTCGGGGTGATCGCCCCCTGGAACTTCCCGATGCCGATCGCCGCCTGGGGCTTCGCCCCCGCCCTCGCGGCCGGCAACGCCGTACTGCTCAAGCCCGCCGAGGCGACCCCGCTGACGGCGCTGCGCCTGGCCGAACTCGCCCTGGCGGCGGGTCTGCCCGAGGGCCTGTTCCAGGTCGTCCCGGGCGCCGGCGGCACCACCGGGCGGGCCCTGGTCGACCACCCGGCCGTCCGCAAGATCGTCTTCACCGGCTCCACCGTGGTCGGCAAGGAGGTCGCCGCCCGCTGCGCCGCCCGCGCCAAGCGGGTCACCCTGGAACTCGGCGGCAAGAGCCCCAACATCGTCTTCGCCGACGCCGACCTGGCCCGCGCCGCCGACCCGATGTCCTTCGCCGACAACAGCGGCCAGGACTGCTGTGCCCGCAGCCGCATCCTGGTCCAGCGCGAGGTGTACGAGGACTTCCTCGCCCTGCTGCTGCCCGCCGTCGAGGCGCTGCGCACCGGTGACCCGAACGACCCGAAGACCCAGCTCGGCCCGCTGATCTCGGCCGCCCAGGTCCGCCGGGTCGCCTCCTACGTCACCCCCGAACTGCCGGTGCTGGCCCGCGGATCCGTGCCGGACGGGCCCGGCTACTGGTACCCGCCGACTGTGCTCGCCCCCGCCGACCCCGGGGCCCCTGCGGTCACCGAGGAGATCTTCGGCCCGGTCGCCGCCGTGCTGCCGTTCACCGACGAGGCCGACGCCCTGCGTCTGGCCAACGCCACCCGCTACGGCCTGTCCGGCTCGATCTGGACCAGGGACGTCGGCCGGGCGCTGCGCCTGGCCCGGAGCGTGCAGGCGGGCAACCTGTCGGTCAACTCGCACTCCTCGGTGCGCTATTGGACGCCCTTCGGGGGCTTCGGCGAGTCCGGGGTGGGCCGCGAGCTGGGGCCGGACGCGCTGCGCCACTTCACCGAGACCAAGAACGTCTTCATCCACAGCGAGGAGTAGGAGCCCGATGACCGAGAAGCCCGGGAAGGACGAGACGGTCTGCCGCCGTCTGGTCGGCCGTACCGCCGTGGTCACCGGCGCGGGCAGCGGGATCGGCCTGGCCGCCGCCCGCCGGCTCGCCTCCGAGGGTGCCAAGGTGGTCTGCGCGGACCTGGACGAGGAGACCGGGCGGGCGGCCGCCAAGGAGGTCGGCGGGCTGTTCGTGCACACCGACGTCACCGACCCGTACATGGTCGAGGCGCTGTTCGACGAGGCGTACGAGACCTACGGCAGTGTGGACGTCGCGTTCAACAACGCGGGCATCTCGCCGCCGGAGGACGACTCCATCCTGACCACCGGCCTGGACGCCTGGCGCAAGGTCCAGGAGGTCAACCTGACCTCGGTCTACCTGTGCTGCAAGGCGGCGCTGCCGTACATGCGCCGGCACGGGCGGGGCTCGATCATCAACACCGCGAGCTTCGTGGCGCGGATGGGCGCGGCCACCTCGCAGATCTCCTACACCGCCTCCAAGGGCGGGGTACTGGCGATGTCCCGAGAGCTGGGCGTGCAGTTCGCCCGGGAGGGGATCCGGGTGAACGCGCTCTCGCCCGGGCCGGTGGACACTCCGCTGCTGCGCGAGCTGTTCGCCAAGGACCCGGAGCGGGCGGCCCGCCGGCTGGTGCACATCCCGCTCGGCCGCTTCGCCCGGGCCGAGGAGATCGCCGCCGCGGTGGCCTTCCTGGCCAGCGACGACTCCTCGTTCATCACCGCGAGCGAGTTCCTGGTGGACGGCGGCATCGCCGGGGCGTACGTCACCCCGCTGTAGGCTCTGGGCACGCCGGGCCGCGTCGTGGGCTTCTCACCGTAATCTCATCGAAAACCGCGGGAATTCGCGGCTGCGCTGATTTCGCGTTTATCCGGCTCCCTTTAGATTCTCTGTTGTGAGTGAGCAGATTCCCGCCGGGTGGTACCCGGACCCGAAGGACACCACCAGTGACCCGAGACCGCAGCGCTGGTGGGACGGCAGGGGCTGGACGGCCGACACCCGGCCCGCACCCTCGGACGCCCCGCAGCCGGAGGCCCCGGCCGCAGCGGCTCCGGGGCCGGGAACGGCGGAGCAGCCCACGGTGCTGGAGGGTGAGGTCCTGGAGAGCGGCCCGACGGTCCGCTACCCGGATCCGCCGCCCTTCGGCGCGGCCTACGGCTCCTTCGGCGAGCCCGCCAAGCCGCCGCGCAAGGCCTGGCGCAAGCCCTCCAGGCTCGTGGTGGCGACCGCCGTCGCCGCCCTGCTCGGCCTGGGTGCCGGCTCGGGGATCACCTACCTCGCGATGGACGGCCACGACAAGGACCACACCCAGCGCAGCGCCCGCCAGCTGCCGGTGCCGAACGACGACGGCGGGCCGCTCGGCGGCCTCCCGGGCCTCGGCGGCGGGAAGGGCGGTGGCGGGAACGGCAACGGTGGCGGGAACAGCGGCGGGAAGTCCAAGCCGGGCACCGGGAAGGCGATCGACCTGGTGAACAAGCTCACCCTGCCGGTCCCCTCCGGCTGGCAGGCCGACCAAACCCCGGACGGCTTCGCCGCGCTCACCGTCGGCTCGTACACATGCCCGGACGGCACCGACAACTGCACCCTCGGCGGGGCGACCACCGGCCGGATCGACGGCGGCGGCACCGACGCCCAGGCGGCGGCCAAGGCGGACATCGAGAAGGCCGCCAAGGAGTCCTACGGCGACCTCACCGGTCACCAGGAGCTCAAGTCCGAGGCCGTGAAGGTCAACGGGCAGGACGGCTACCTGGTCCGCTGGAAGGTGGACGCGGCCAAGGGCAACAACGGCTACGTGGAGACCGTGGTCTTCCCGTCCACCGACGGCAAGACGCTGGTCTCGGTGCACTTCGGCTTCGACATCGCCGACAAGGCGCCGGACGTCGCGGTGATGGACACCATCGTCAAGGGCATCGCCGACTACAAGGGCAAGATCCCGAGCATCCCCGGCCTCCCGGGGATGCCGGGCGGTGCCAGTGGCGGCGGCTCCGGCAGCTCGGGCGCCCCCGACGGCTCGGGGACCTCGACCACCTGAGCCCCCGCTCCTCACACCGCGACGGCCCACCCGGGAGGAATCCCTCCGGGTGGGCCGCCGTTTGAACTCGACTCCCCAGGGGAGCCGTGGAACCGGGACCGGACGGGGGTGGGCCGGCCCGGCCCCGCGTCCGGCGTCAGGAGTCGCGTCGAACAGCCTCGACGCGACGGCGCCGGAGCACCATGCCCGCCCAGCCCACGCCGATCGCGGCGGCGCCGGCCAGCAGCAGCGGACCGGTGGCCGAGGTGCCGGCCACGGCTGCGGAGGTGGTGGGGATCGGCTGGCCGGCCGGGGCGTTGGGGTCCCCGCCGTGGCCGTGGTGGGCGACCGTGGACTTCGGCGCGTCGGCGGCGATCTGCGCGTCGCTGGGCGCGGCCGGGGCGGCGAACGAGGAGACGGCCGGGGCGCCGGCGGTGGTCGGCGTGCCGAAGTCGACGTCGGAGCAGCTGTAGAACGCCTCCGGGCTGTCGCTGCGCTGCCAGATCATGTAGAGCAGCTGGCGGCCGGTGCGCTGCGGCAGGGTGCCCGAGTAGGTGTAGTACCCGTTGACGGCGGTGCGGTCGACCCGCACCTGGGCCACCGGGGTCGGGTCGAGGTCCGACCACTTCAGCGGCTTGGTCGGGTCGTAGCTCTGCTTGGTGAGGTAGACGGTCTGGGTGCCGACGTGCGGCGCGGTGGTGCGGAACTGGAAGGTGAAGTCGCCCGCGCTGACCGGGGTGGCCGGCCAGTCGGTGCGCGGCCAGTCCAGCGCCGCGTACTTGTCGCGGCCGGCCGAGCAGAGCCGGCCGTCCGGGATCAGCGCCTGGTGGTTCCCGGCGGCGTCGGCGATGTTGACCTCGTTCCAGTCGTACAGCGGCTGGGTGCCGCTCGCGGCGACGAGGTCCTTGCAGACCTGCGACACCGGGTGCTCCGGGCCCTCGGCGTAGCAGGCGGCGACCCGGCTGACGGGGTTGGTCATCGTGCCGTGGGCGTCGGCGGTACCGGCGGTGGCCGCGGCCACCGCGAGCACCGCGGCGCCGACCACGCCGACGGACAGGGCACTTCGCTTGATGGACATGGGGTGGGACTCCTTGACCGTCGTTCCGGGCGGGTGTGGGGGAGAACGGGCACGTCTGCCCGCTCGGGGGCCGCTCGGCCCGGATCGCGGTCCCCGGCCAGAGCGTAGGATTGGTCTGGACCAGATGGCAATAGCCGTGCGTACCACTCCTGTTGACGGACTGTAGGCTCCGGAGCAGCGCAAAGGCCCGACGGGACGCCCGGGTTAGATGTTCCATCGGGCCCGCTTAAGGCTGCCGAAAGGGTGACCTGCGGTCAGAGGAAGGTCTTCCCCTCGCCCCGGTAGGTCGGTACGGTCCGCACGATCCGGTCGCCCTCGATCAGGTGCAACTCCGCGAAGCGCTCACACAGTTCGCCCGCCTTGGCGTGCCGGAACCAGACCCGGTCGCCGATCAGCAGGTCGTCGGCGGCCGAGCCGAGCAGCGGGGTCTGCACCTCGCCCGCACCCTCCATCGGGTCGTAGCGCAGCCCCGGCGGCAGGTACGGCACCGGCGAGCGGTCCGGCCCGGCCGCGCCGGAGGCCGGGTAGCCGCCGCCGAGCACCGTCACCACCCCGACCCCGGGGCGGCGCACCACCGGCTGGCCGAACAGCGCGGCCGGACGGCCCCGGAACACCCGGTAGTTGTCGAACAGTTGCGGCTGGTACAGCCCGGAGCCGGCCGCCACCTCGGTGACGGCCCGCTCGGCCGCCGTGGACTCCACGCTGCCGGTGCCGCCGCCGTTGACGAACTCCAGCTCCGCCGCCTGCCGCAGCCGCCGGACCACCGCCGCGCGCCGCTCGACCAGTTCGGCCCGCGCCCGGCCCTGCATCAGCCGGATCAGTCGCGAGCGCACCGGCCGTCCCGGCACCAGGTCGCCCACCCCGGCGATGTGCCCCTCGTACGCCATCAGGCCGACCACCCGGAAACCCGGGCGGCGCTGGACGAGTTCGGCGAAGGCGACCAACTGCTCCGGGGTGCGCAGCGGCGAGCGCCGGGCGCCCACCCGGACCCGCCCGCCGAGCAGGTGCAGCGCGGTGTCCAGCTCCAGGCAGACCCGCACCTCGGCGTCGCCGGAGCGGGCCTTGTCGATCAGGTCCAGCTGGGCCGGGTCGTCCAGGACGACGGTGATCTCGCGGGCCGGCCCGGGATCGGCGGTCAGCTCGGCGTAGCCGACCCGGTCGGTGGAGGGGTAGGCGAGCAGGATGTCGCGCACGCCGGTACGGGCCAGCCAGAGCGACTCCTCCAGGGTGAAGCTCATCACCCCGAGGAAGCCGTCCACGGCCAGCGCCCGCTCCAGCAGCGCCCGGCAGCGCAGCGACTTGCTGGCCACCCGGATCGGCTTCCCGCCGGCCCGGCGCACCAGGTCGGCGGCGTTGGCGTCGAAGGCGGCGAGGTCCACGACGGCCACCGGCCCGTCCAGGTGGGCGGTGGCCCGGTCGTACCGGTGGCGGTCGGAGAGCGGGGCGGGCGCGGGAGCGTCGAGCATCACCATGCGCGCAGGGTGCCACAGCGCCCTACCGGTGGGTAGAGGGCGTGTGCGGGGAAATACGGGCAGTGGCTCGCGGTGGCATAGGGTCGGCCGGGTGGACCGCAAAGACTTCTCCAACCCGGCGTTCGTCGGCAAGAGCATCCCGAATCCCGGCTTCTCCGACGACGACGGCACGGCGGACCCGGCGCTGGCCGCGGCCCTCGCCCGCTGGTCGCAGGACCGTACGGCCGAGCCCGAGGTGCTGGCGGCGCTGACCCCGACCCGGCTGATGGTCCCGATCGTCGCCATCCTCGGCGAGGTCGAGGTGGACGAGCACGGACACCAGCACGACAAGACCAGTGACATGGCC
Organism: Kitasatospora sp. NPDC004669; assembly: GCF_040609455.1. Classification (NCBI taxonomy): domain Bacteria; kingdom Bacillati; phylum Actinomycetota; class Actinomycetes; order Kitasatosporales; family Streptomycetaceae; genus Kitasatospora; species Kitasatospora sp. NPDC004669. The sequence goes on along the minus strand of NZ_JBEXKB010000005.1, from coordinate 113,099 downwards.
GTCCCGGTGCTGGAGGCCCCGGACGGGCGCCGTGCGCTGCCGGCCTTCACGTCACTGGAGACGCTCACCCGCTGGCGGGCCGACGCCCGCCCGGCGCCGACGGCGGCCCCCCAGGCCGCGATGGTGGCCTTCTCCGAGCGTGCCGACACCCTGCTGATCGACCCGGCCGGGCCGGTGCCCTTCCTGCTGACCGGCGCCCGGCTGCGGGCGCTGGCGGAGAACCGCCCGTACCTGCCGCCGGTGACGGACCCGGAGGTGCGCGAGGCGGTCCGGGCGCTGCTGGCGGCCGAGCCGCAGGTGGTCAGCGGGCTGCTGGCGCCCTCGGAGGACTCGGACGGGGTGCTCGCGGTGGTCTTCGACCCGGCGCTGGACCAGCCGGGGCTGCAGGCGGCCGCGCAGCGGGTCGGCCGGGCGGTGGCCGGGGACCCCGTGCTGCGGGTGCGGCTGGACCGGGGGCTGGACCTCGCGGTGCTCCCGGTGAGCGCGCAGCTGCCGGGGGAGGCGCTGTACCAGCGGTAGAACCGACTGTGGCCTCCCGCGCACCCCCGAAATTTCGGGGGTGCGCGGGAGGCCACGGGTGATTCCGGTCAGGAGTAGACCGGCCCGGTGAACTTCTCGCCCGGCCCGGTGCCCGGCGCGTCCGGGACGATGGACGCCTCACGGAAGGCCAGCTGCAGCGAGCGCAGGCCGTCCCGCAGCGGGGCCGCGTGGAAGTTGCTGATCTCCGGGGCGCCGGCGGTGACCAGCCCGGCGAGCGCGGTGATCAGCTTGCGGGCCTCGTCCAGGTCCTTGTCCTTCTCGCCGCCCTCGGCGAGACCGCACTTGACCGCGGCCGCGCTCATCAGGTGCACCGCGACGGTGGTGATCACCTCGACGGCGGGCACCTCGGCGATGTCGCGGGTGAGGTCGTCGAAGCCGATCGCGTCGTCGTCCGCGCCGGGGTTCTGGGTGGGCTCGCTGCTCAAGGGGGGCTCGTTCCGTCGTGCGGTGGTGGGTACACGTGGAGCGTACAAGGGCCCTGTAACGCGCCGAAAAGGGCAGTGCGCCGGGGCGGGAATGGCTTTCGACCCCCCGGCGCTGTATGCTTCGAGACTGACCGGCCGGGATCCCGCATGGGCGCCTGGCCAGCAAGTGGAGGCTCCACTGCAAGGAGGCCCGAGAGGGCAACCGCGAAAGTCTCCCACCTGATCGGCCTCGCGGTCGACGGGTCCCGGTCCGCGACGGGCGCCACGGCGCCGAGTCGCCGCAGCGCCCCTCACCGGGTGCCGCCCCCGGTTGTGTGGAGCCCCGCTTGTACCGAGCGGGGCTTTTTTCGTGTCGCGGTGCACACGGTGCCGAGAGGTGCCGGGCAGCGCAGCTCGAATGAAGCCCCGCCCAGTGGTCGAGTCCACTACGTGCGACCGCCGTCCGACGGCCGCATCGCAGAAGGTGCAACCGAGGAGGCCCCATCAGCACCGAGCCCCGCATCAACGACCGGATTCGCGTCCCGGAGGTGCGACTCGTCGGTCCCAGCGGCGAGCAGGTCGGCATCGTGCCGCTTGCCAAGGCGCTGGAGCTCGCGCAGGAGTACGACCTCGACCTGGTCGAGGTCGCGGCGACCGCCCGGCCGCCGGTGTGCAAGCTCATGGACTACGGCAAGTTCAAGTACGAGTCGGCCATGAAGGCCCGTGAGGCGCGCAAGAACCAGGCGCACACGGTCATCAAGGAGATGAAGCTCCGGCCGAAGATCGACCCGCACGACTATGACACCAAGAAGGGTCACGTCGTCCGGTTCCTCAATCAGGGCGACAAGGTCAAGATCACGATCATGTTCCGCGGTCGTGAGCAGTCCCGCCCCGAGCTGGGCTTCCGTCTGCTGCAGCGGCTCGCCGACGACGTCCAGGAGCTGGGCTTCGTCGAGTCCTCGCCGAAGCAGGACGGCCGGAACATGATCATGGTTCTTGGCCCGCACAAGAAGAAGACCGAGGCGATGGCCGAGGCCCGCGCCCTCGCGGACGCCCGCAAGGCCGAGCGGCTGGGCCGGACCCCCGGCTCCGACGCCGCCCCCGCGGACGACGACGTCGAGACCGACGTCGAGACCGACGTCGAGACCGACGTCGAGACCGACGTCGAGACCGACGTCGTGACCGAGGCGCAGGACGCCCCGGCCGAGGCGGAGGCCCCCGAGGCCGACGCTCCGGTCGAGCAGCCGGCCGCTCCCCAGGGCGCCTGAGCCGCAAGGCTCACGGCAGTCCGGGGTCGGCCCCCAGGGTGACAGGGCGTCCCGCCCGGTCACCGCAGATCCATCCAGTTCACGCCCGCGCGGCGCAGGTCGCGCGGGCGCGGACGGGACTGACGAGGAGATACGGCGAAATGCCGAAGCAGAAGACGCACAGTGGCGCCAGCAAGCGCTTCAAGATCAGTGGCTCTGGCAAGGTGCTGCGCGAGCGCGCCGGCCGCCGCCACCTCCTGGAGCACAAGCCCTCGACGCTGACCCGCAAGCTGGCCGGGACGATCGAGATGGCCCCCGCTGACGCCAAGAAGATCAAGAAGCTTCTCGGCAAGTGATCGCCTTCCCGCCCGGTGTGAGCCGGTGCGGGGCAGCTGATCCTTCCCGACCCATTCGAATGACGGACCACGTGAAGTAGTCCGTGGTCCAACCCAAGGAGTAATCAAGTGGCACGCGTCAAGCGGGCAGTCAACGCCCACAAGAAGCGCCGGGTCATCCTGGAGCGCGCCAGCGGCTACCGTGGCCAGCGTTCGCGCCTGTACCGCAAGGCCAAGGAGCAGGTCACCCACTCGCTGGTCTACAACTTCAACGACCGCAAGAAGCGCAAGGGCGACTTCCGTCAGCTGTGGATCCAGCGCATCAACGCTGCGGCCCGTGCCAACGGCATCACCTACAACCGCTTCGTGCAGGGCCTGAAGGCCGCCAGCGTCGAGATCGACCGCAAGATGCTGGCCGACCTGGCCGTCAACGACCCGGGTGCGTTCGCCTCCCTGGTCGAGGTCGCCCGTAAGGCGCTGCCGGCCGACGTGAACGCCCCGAAGGCCGCCGCGGACGCCGCCTGATCTTCCGAGATCGGTTGAGCTCTGACCGGACCCGCAGGCTCTCCTGCGGGTCCGGTTCTGCTTTCCGCTCCTCAGCACCTCCAGCGTCAGCGCCTCCAGAGAACGAGACCATGCCGAGCACCGACACCCCCCTGCTCACCTCCCTGCGCTCGCCGCGCGTCGTCGCCGCCCGCCGGCTGGCCAAGCGGAACCAGCGCACCAAGGAGCGCCGCTTCCTGGCCGAGGGCCCGCAGGCCGTCCGGGAGGCCGTCGCCTTCGGCAAGCTGCCGGGGACGGCCGAGCACGCGGTGGTCGAGGTGTACGTGGGCCTGGAGGCCGCCGAGCGGCACGCGGACATCGTCGAGGCCGCCCTGAACGAGGGGCTGCCGGTGCTGACCGCCACCGACGAGGTGATCGCCGGGATCTGCGACACGGTGACCCCGCAGGGCATCGTGGCACTCTGCCGCTTCATCGACACCCCGTTCGCCGAGGTGCTCAAGGCCCGGCCCAAGCTGGTGGCGATCCTCGCCCACGTGCGCGACCCGGGGAACGCCGGCACCGTGCTGCGCACCGCCGACGCGGCCGGCGCGGACGCCGTGGTGCTCACCGACGCCTCGGTGGACCTCTACAACCCGAAGGCCGTCCGGGCCTCCGTCGGCAGCCTGTTCCACCTGCCGGTGGCGGTCGGCGTGCCGGTCGAGGAGGCGGTCGGGAAGCTGCGCGAGGCCGGCATCCGGGTGCTCGCCGCGGACGGCGCGGGGTCGCGTGACCTGGACCAGGAGCTCGACGAGGGCACCCTGGGCGCGCCCGGCGCGTGGGTGTTCGGCAACGAGGCGTGGGGGCTCCCGGAGGAGACCCGGGCGCTCACCGACGAGGTCGTGCGCGTCCCGATCCACGGGCACGCCGAGAGCCTCAACCTGGCCACCGCGGCTGCCGTGTGCCTGTACGCCTCGGCGCGGGCGCAGCGTTCGCCCGGCGGCTGCCGCTCGAACGGCTGACACGCCCCGGGGCGCGCCCGGATCGCCACGCTGCAAGCCCTACTGTCGGGGCCTGCGAGGCGCTAGGGTCTGCCTCGGTGGGGGGAACGGCACGGTGGGTAATCGGGGAGGCAACCCATGGTCGGCAGCGGGCCCGAGCTCGACCCGGACGACCTGCCGGACGGCCTGGTGGTCGCCGACGCGCTGGGCCGGGTGGTCTGCTTCAACCGGGCCGCGGCCCGGCTCACCGGCGTGCTCCCGGAGGCCGCGCTCGGCAGCGCGCTGGAGGACGTCCTCCCGCTGGAGGACCTGGACGGCCGCCGCTGGTGGCAGCTGACCGACCCGTACGGCGGCCTGGCCATCCGCACCCGCCAGCCCGAGCGCAACCTGCTGCTGCCCGGCGGCCGCGAGGTGCTGGTCTCCGCCCGGTACGTCCGGACCGGGCCCGGCGGGCCGCTGGAGCGCCTGGTGATCGCCCTGCGCGGCACCGAGGCCCGGCGCCGCACCGAGCGCAGCCACGCCGAGCTGATCGCCACCGTCGCGCACGAGCTGCGCTCCCCGCTGACCAGCGTCAAGGGCTTCACGGCCACGCTGCTGGCCAAGTGGGAGCGGTTCACCGACGGGCAGAAGCGGCTGATGCTGGAGACCGTCGACGCCGACGCCGACCGGGTCACCCGGCTGATCGCCGAGCTGCTGGACATCTCCCGGATCGACGCCGGGCGGCTGGAGCTGCGCAAGCAGGTGGTCGACCTGGCGGCCGCGGTGCGCCGGCACGTCGAGCGCAAGGTCGCCACCGGCATCCCCGAGGAGCGCTTCGACATCCGGATCAGCGAGCCGCTGACCGTGCTGTGGGCCGACCCGGACAAGGTAGACCAGGTGCTGGCCAACCTGCTGGAAAACGCGGTGCGCCACGGCGAGGGAACTGTCACGATCGAGGTGGCACCGGCCAAGGAGGTCGTCGAGGCGCCCGTCTGGGAGCGCTCCGGCACTCCGCCCCGCATCGTGGAAGGCACCGCGGTCACCGTGAGCGATGAAGGAAGCGGCATCCCCGAGGAGTCGATGCCGCGCGTCTTCACCCGCTTCTGGCGGGGCTCCAAGCGCGGCGGCACCGGCCTCGGGCTCTATATCGTCAAGGGCATCGTGGAGGCCCACGGCGGCTCGATCCGGGTCGACCGCGCGCCCGGCGGCGGGGCCCGGTTCCGATTTATCCTGCCCGCCGGCATCCCTGACTTCATGCTCTGAGCAGCTCCTGAGGTCGGCCCCGGACGGGCTTGACGGCAGCCGCGCTACGCGCTGCGACTACACTCGACCTTTGGCGTTGTGGGACGCCCTGTGCGGCTGTGCCGCGGACACCCCTCTTCCCCGTCGTACGGAGAAACGGCTGCCCGTGCCCCGGCCACGCCGGGCGTAGCGCAAAGGCGAGCCACCCTTACCTGAGCACGGACGAGCAGGAGCACGGGAAAGATAGAGATGTCGGCACCCAACAAGTCGTACGACCCGGTCGAGGTCGAGGCCCTCAAGCCCGAGGTGGTGGAGCAGGCGCGGGACGAGGCGATCGCCGCATTCGTCGCCGCCGGCACCCTGGACGAGCTGAAGCAGGCCAAGGTCGCCCACACCGGCGACCGCTCCGCGCTCTCGCTCGCCAACCGCGAGATCGGCGCCCTTCCGCCGCACGCCAAGGCCGCCGCCGGCAAGCTGATCGGCCAGGCCCGCGGCGCGGTCAACCAGGCGCTCGCCAAGCGGCAGGCCGAGCTGGAGGCGGAGCGTGACGCCCGCGTGCTGGTCGAGGAGGCGGTGGACGTCACGCTGCCGTACGACCGCGCCCCGCGCGGCGCCCGGCACCCGCTGACCACGCTGGCCGAGCGCATCGAGGACACCTTCGTCGCGATGGGCTACCAGGTCGCCGAGGGCCCCGAGGTCGAGGCCGAGTGGCTCAACTTCGACGCCCTCAACCTGGGCCCGGACCACCCGGCCCGCTCGATGCAGGACACCTTCTTCGTCCAGGCCCCGGACGGCTCCGCCGACTCCGGCGTGGTGCTGCGCACCCAGACCTCCCCGGTCCAGGCCCGCACCATGCTCGACCGCGAGCCCCCCGTCTACGTGGTCTGCCCCGGCCGGGTCTACCGGACGGACGAGCTGGACGCCACCCACACCCCGGTGTTCCGCCAGGTCGAGGGCCTCGCCGTCGACGAGGGCATCACCTTCGCCGACCTCAAGGGCACCATCGAGGTGCTGGTCGAGAAGCTGATCGGCGGCGGCCTGGAACTGCGCTGGCGCCCCTCGTACTTCCCGTTCACCGAGCCGAGCGCCGAGATCGACCTGCAGTGCTTCGTGTGCCGTGGTGAGAGCGTCGGCAACCCGGACCGCCCGTGCCGCACCTGCTCCTCCGAGGGCTGGATCGAGCTCGGCGGTTGCGGCGTGGTCAACCCCCGGGTGCTGGTCGCCTGCGGCGTGGACCCGAACCGCTACAGCGGGTTCGCCTTCGGCCTGGGCCTGGAGCGGATCCTGATGAATCGTCACAACGTCGCCGACATGCGCGACATGGTCGAGGGTGACGTGCGCTTCACCCTCCCGTTCGGGATGGAGATCTGATGCGCGTCCCGCTTTCCTGGCTGCGCGAGTACGTCGATCTGCCGGCCGGCGAGACCGGCCGTGACGTGGCCGAGCGCCTGGTCCGGGCCGGCCTGGAGGTCGAGACCGTCGAGCAGCTCGGCGCCGACCTCAAGGGCCCGCTGGTGGTCGGCGAGGTGCTCTCCATCGAGGAGCTGTCCGGCTTCAAGAAGCCGATCCGGCACTGCTTCGTCAACGTCGGCGACGCCAACGGCACCGGCGAGCCGCAGGAGATCGTCTGCGGCGCGACCAACTTCGCCGTCGGCGACAAGGTCGTGGTCGTGCTCCCGGGCGCCGTCCTGCCCGGCCCGTTCCCGATCGCGGCCCGCAAGACCTACGGCCACACCTCGGCCGGCATGATCTGCTCCGCCCGTGAGCTGGGCATGGGCGACGACCACAACGGCATCATCGTGCTCCCGCCCGAGTACGAGCCCGGCACCGACGCCGTCGAGCTGCTCCAGCTGGTCGACGAGGTGCTCGACATCGCCGTCACCCCGGACCGCGGCTACTGCCTGTCCATGCGCGGCGTGGCCCGCGAGGCCGCCGCCGCGTACGGGCTGCCGCTGGCCGACCCGGCGCTGCTCGACGTGCCGCCGGCCAACTCCTTCGGCTACCTGGTCAAGGTCAACGACCCGGCCGGCTGCGACCGCTTCGTGGCCCGTACGGTCGTCGGCGTCGACCCGAACGCCAAGTCCCCGATCTGGCTGCAGCGCCGCCTGCAGAAGGCGGGCATCCGCCCGATCTCGCTGACCGTCGACATCACCAACTACGTGATGCTGGAGGTCGGCCAGCCGCTGCACGCCTACGACAAGCAGCGCGTCGACGGCCCGATCACGGTCCGCCGGGCGGAGCAGGGCGAGACCCTCACCACCCTCGACGGTGTCGAGCGCAAGCTCGTCGCCGAGGACCTGCTGATCTGCGACAACAGCGGCCCGATCGGCCTGGCCGGGGTCATGGGCGGCGCCTCCACCGAGATCCTCGACCCGGCCGCCGGCCCGGGCACCACCGAGGTGATCATCGAGGCGGCGCACTTCGACCCGGTGTCGATCGCCCGCACCGCCAAGCGGCACAAGCTGCCCTCCGAGGCGTCCAAGCGCTTCGAGCGCGGCGTCGACCCGGAGGCCGCCCGCGCCGCCGCGCAGCGCGCCGTCGACCTGCTGGTGCTGATCGCCGGCGGCACCGCGGAGGCCGGGGTCACCGACATCGCGGCCCCGCACCCGGTGCGCACCATCACCATCGCCGCCGACCTGCCCGACCGGGTGGCCGGCACCGAGTACGGCCGCGAGACCGTCACCCGGCGCCTGCAGGAGATCGGCTGCTCGGTCGCGGGCGCCGACGTCCTGGAGGTCACCCCGCCGACCTGGCGGCCCGACCTCACCGACCCGTACGACCTCGCCGAGGAGGTCATCCGGCTGGAGGGCTACGACAACGTCCCCGCCCGGATGCCCAACGTGCCGCCGGGCAAGGGCCTGACCGAGGCCCAGCGCATCCACCGCCGGATCGGCGTGGTGCTGGCCGGGGCCGGCTACGTCGAGGTCAACAACTACCCGTTCCTCGGCGAGGCCGCCTTCGATGCGCTCGGCCTGGAGCCGGACGACCGCCGCCGCCGTACGGTCAAGCTGGTCAACCCGCTCAACGACGAGGAACCGTCGCTGCGCACCACGCTGCTGCCGGGCCTGCTCGGCTCGCTGCGCCGCAACATCGGCCGGGGCAACACCGACCTGGCGATCTTCGAGACCGGCACCGTGTTCCGGCCCAAGGACGAGCTGACCGTGGCCCCGCGCCCGGCCGTCGACCACCGGCCGAGCGACGCGGAGCTGGCCGCGCTGGACGCCGCGCTGCCGGACCAGCCGCGCCGGGTCGCCGTCGCCCTCGCGGGCGAGCGGCTGCCCTCCGGCTGGTGGGGCACGGGCGCCCAGGCCTCCTGGGCGGACGCGATCGAGGCGGCCCGTACGGTGGCCCGTGCGGCCGGCGTCGAGCTGACCGTCCGCCAGGACCAGCACGCGCCCTGGCACCCGGGCCGCTGCGCCGCCCTGGTCGTCGCCGGCACCGACCGGGTGGTCGGTCACGCGGGTGAGCTGCACCCGCGCGTGGTCAAGGCGCTCGGGCTGCCGGCCCGGTCCGCGGCCATGGAGCTCGACATCGACCTGCTGACGGCGGACGGCCCGGAGAAGGTCAACGGCCCGGCGGTCTCCGGTTTCCCGGTGGCCACCCAGGACGTCGCGCTGATCGTCGACACCGCCGTCCCGGCCGCCGAGGTCGAGGCCGCGCTGCGCGCGGGCGCGGGCGAACTGCTGGAGGCCATCCGGCTGTTCGACGTGTTCACCGGTGAGCAGGTGGGTGAGGGCAAGAAGTCGCTGGCGTACGCGCTGCGCTTCCGTGCCACCGACCGTACCCTGACCGCCGACGAGGCCACCGCCGCCCGTGAGGCCGCGGTCGCCGAGGCCGTCACCCGCACCGGCGCCGTCCTGCGCGGCGCCTGAGCGCGGACGCGCCGTAGGGCCTGAAGGGCCCCGCCCGGACCACCGTGGTCCGGGCGGGGCCCTTTGCCTTTTCTTGGGTTGACGGCCCGTCATCATCCCCACTTAACTCATTAACTATGGAACTAGATAAAGGTGCCGACCGGCCCTCCCCGATCGAGTTCCGCCTGGACCCGGCCTCCGGTGTCCCGACCTACCTGCAGCTCGTGCAGCAGGTCGAACAGGCGTTGCGGATGGGGTGGTTGGCCGAGGGGGACCGGTTGCCCCGGGTGCGCGAGGTGGTCGCCGGGCTGGCGATCAACCCCAACACCGTGCTCAAGGCCTACCGGGAACTGGAGCACCGCGGCCTGGCGGTCGGTCGGCGCGGCCAGGGGACCTTCGTGCGCGGGCTGCCCGCCGGGGTGGTGCCACTACGGGAACGGGCCGCGCTGCGGCGGGGGTTGCTGGACTGGATGCGCTCGGCGCGGACTGCCGGGCTGGATGAAGGGGGGATGGTCGCGGTGTTCGAGGACGCGCTGCGCGACCTGCGTGAGGGGCGCGACGGGGTGGTGGCGTGATGGCGACGGACACAGTGATCGACTGCGGCGGGATCGGCAAGCGCTACCGTCGCTCCTGGGCACTGCGGGACTGTCATCTCGCCGTCCCCGCCGGGCATGTGGTGGCGCTGGTCGGCCCGAACGGCGCCGGCAAGACCACGCTGCTCAGTCTGGCCGCCGGCCTGACCCTGCCCAGCGAGGGCGCGATGACCGTCCTCGGTGACCAACTGCCCGGCTCGCCGCGGGCCTTGGACCGGATCGGCTTCGTCGCCCAGAACGCCGCGCTCTACCCGGGGCTGCCCGTGCGCGACCTGCTCGCGATGGGCCGTCACCTCAACCGCCGTTGGGACGACGCCCGGGCGCGCACCCACCTGGAGGGCCTCGGCATCCCGCTGGAGCGCAAGTACGGCCGGCTCTCCGGCGGCCAGCAGGCCCAGGTCTCGCTCGCCCTGGCCCTCGCCAAGCGGCCCGAACTCCTGCTCCTGGACGAGCCGTTGGCCGCGCTCGACCCGCTCGCCCGGCACGACTTCATGTCCGTGCTGCTGACCGCGGTGGCCGAGGACGGCCTCTCGGTGATGTTCTCCTCGCACGCCGTCAACGAGCTGGAGCAGAGCTGCGACTACCTGGTGGTGCTGGCCGGCGGCCGGGTCCAGGTGACCGGGGAGGTGGACGACCTGCTGGGCGGCCACCGGATGCTCACCGGCCCGACCGCCGAGGCGGAGGCGGTCGCCGAGCGCCTGCCGGTGGTCCGCGACCGCAGGGCCGGCACCCAGTCCCACCTGCTGGTCCGCACCGGCGGCGTGGACGCCCCCGTGTCCGGCGAGTGGCGCCAACAGCGCATCGGCCTGGAGGAGTTGGTGCTCGCCTACCTGCGCGAGCCGACCGCCTCCGCCCTGCCCGGCCCGCGCGGGGCCGTCCGTACGAACGAGAAGGTACTGCTGCCGTGAGCTCCACCACCCTCGCCCCGCCGCGTTCCGCCGTGCTGCGGGCCGCCGGGCTGCGCCACCGGCCGGCGCTGCTGACCCTGCTCACGGTGATGGGCGCGGTCTCGCTCGCCCTGCTGCTGCACGGCTGGTACATGCACAACGGCCTGGACCGGACGGGCGCGGGCTCCTGCGATCCGGCCAGCGCCGCCTGCGCGGCCAAGTTCAAGCGGTACCTGCACCAGTACGCCGACAGCATGCCGATGCTCGGCAGCGTGTCCTACGTCCTCGGCGGCGTGTTCGGCGCGTTCCTCGGCGGCCCGCTGCTGGCGCGGGAGTTCGAGCACGGCACGGTGCGCTTCGCCTGGACCCAGGGGGCAGGGCGGACGCGCTGGACGGCGGGCGGCCTGGTGCTGGGCGGCGCGGTGCTGGCCGTGGTGGCAGCGCTGTTCGGGCTGGTGCTGCGCTGGTGGAGCGCGCCGCTGGAGCTCATGGGCGGACAGTTCCACCCGGACCTCTTCGTGCAGACGTCGCCGGTGCTGATCGGCCGGGTGCTGGTGGCCTTCGGGGGCGCGGCGCTGGCCGGCGCGGTGCTGCGCCGCACCGTGCTCGCGGTGGGCCTTGGTCTGGCGGCCTCGGTCGCCTTGCCGTTCCTCTCCGAGGCCGTGCGCTCGCACTACATGACTCCGCTGGAGGAGCCGGTGCACGCCATGACATCCCTGGCGGTGGACGACCGCTGGGTGTTGAGCGTCTGGTACTCGGACCCGGCCGGGAACCGGATCTCCGAGGGCGACTTCTATAACCTGGGCCGCAGCTACGACGACCTGCAGTCGCTGGTGCGCGACGGCGGTTACACCATGCACGAGGTGTACCAACCGGCGGACCGGTTCTGGCCGTTCCAGTGGATCGAGTTCGGCTGGACGACCCTGCTCGCCGTGGCGCTGTGCGCGGCGGCGGTCTGGTGGGTGCGGCGCCGGGCGGTCTGATCCGCGCCGTTCACATCGATTTGAAGTGAATCCGTCAAAACTCTTGCGGGGTCGGGGTGTCAGGACGTTTGCTTCTCGTTAGGAAGGTTTCCTAACTGACGAGGAAGCGGAGCATCCCATGCGCCCTCAGCCCCGTCGTGCCCTCCGCGTAGCCCTCGCCGCCGCCCTGGTGGCCGCGCCCCTCACGGTCGCGGCCGCCGCGGCCGTCCAGGCCGCGCCCGCCGCCGCGACGTCCGTCCGACTCGCGGGCGTCGGCCTGGACGACGCGCACAAGAAGGACATCGCGATGCAGCTGGTGTCCAGCGCGGAGAACTCGTCGCTGGACTGGAGGGCCCAGTACAAGTACATCGAGGACATCGGCGACGGCCGCGGCTACACCGCCGGCATCATCGGCTTCTGTTCCGGCACCGGGGACATGCTGGAGCTGGTGCAGCACTCTCCGGCACCAGCCGGGTCGACACCGAGCAGCTGGTCTTCCTGAACGCCAGGAACTTCGACCTCGACCCGCCGCTGAAGTGGAAGGTCTACGGCGACAGCTACGCCGTCAACGGCTGACGTCCCGGCCGGTGCGGTGGCGGGAGGCCGTTCTCCCTCGGTCTCCCGCCGCGCCGGTCTTCGATCACCCCCCCCCGCGAAAAGCCAAAGAGGATGTGAAAATCCTGTTCATCCCGTAACGAATCGAGCAGAGGGATAACGAAGGATCCCTCCCTTATTGACGCATTCGCCCGGTGGCGCTTGACTCCGTCCCCGGCCGCAGGTCCGCGGCGCAGCACAGGAGGCACCACCGATCATGAACAGACCCATGCGTCTCGCGGCCACCGGCACGGCCGCCGTGTCGCTCGCACTCACCCTGGCGGCCTGCGGTCAAACCGCAGCGCCCCAGAAGCCGGCGGCCGGTGGGGGCGACGAGGGCATCGGTCTGCTACTGCCGGAGAGCGCGTCCTCCACCCGCTACGACGCGTTCGACAAGCCGCTGATCCAGCAGACGGTGACCGGCCTCTGCACGAAGTGCACGATGAGCTACGCCAACGCGAACGGCGACGCGAACGCCCAGAAGAAGCAGTTCGACGACATGGTCGCCAAGGGCGTGAAGGTCATCCTGCTCGACCCGGTCGACGCCAAGCTCACCGCCCCGTGGGTCGACGCCGCCAATGCCAAGGGCGTGAAGGTCGTCGCCTACGACCGGCTGGCCCAGGGCAACGTCGCCGCGTACGTCTCCTTCGACAACCAGCACACCGGTGAGCTCCAGGGCCAGTCCCTGCTCGACGCGCTCGGCTCGAAGGCCTCCTCGGCCAACGTCGTGATGATCAACGGCGCCGAGTCCGACCCCAACGCGGCGCAGTTCAAGGCGGGCGCGCACCTGGCACTCGACGGCAAGGTCAAGATCGCGTACGAGCAGTCCGGCGAGTGGAAGCCGGAGGTGGCCACGGCGAAGATGAACGAGGCCATCCAGAGCCTCGGGAAGAACGGCATCCAGGGCGTCTACGCCGCGAACGACGGCATGGCCGCCGCCGTCATCGACGCCCTGAAGTCCGCGGGCATCAAGAACGTGCCGGTGGGCGGCCAGGACGCCTCCATCGACGCGATCCGCCGGGTGCTCACGGGCGAGCAGGCGTACACCATCTACAAGCCGTACAAGCCCGAGACGGACGCGGCGGGCAGCATCGCCGTCCAGCTGGCGGAGGGCCTGGACATCAGCACCACCGCGACCTCGGTCACCGACAGCGGCGCGCTGCACATCCCCTCGCTACTGCTCACCCCGATCGTGGTGACCAAGGCGAAGGTGGAGGCCACGGTCGTCGGCGGCGGGCTCTACAAGGCGTCCGACATCTGCACCCAGCCGTACGCGGAGGCCTGTGCCGAGGCCGGGGTCAAGTAGCCGGGGCCGTCAGGCACGTGAAAGGGCGCGCCCGCACCGGAGCCTCCGGTGCGGGCGCGCCCTTCCGTGTCGAGACTCAGGCGCTCGCGGTGTAGTCGTAGAAGCCGCGGCCGGACTTGCGGCCCAGCAGGCCCGCGTCGACCATCCGGGACAGCAGCGGGGGAGCGGCGTACAGCGGCTCCTTGTACTCGTCGTACATCGACTCGGCGATCGAGACGATGGTGTCCAGGCCGATCAGGTCGCACAGCCGCAGCGGGCCCATCGGATGGGCGCAGCCGGCCTCCATGCCCTTGTCGATGTCGGAGGCGGTGGCCACGCCCGACTCGAACATCCGCACCGCGGACAGCAGGTACGGCACCAGCAGCGCGTTGACCACGAAGCCGGCCCGGTCGCGGGCGCGGATCGGCTCCTTGTCGAGCACCTGGGAGGCGAAGGCCTCGACCCGCTCGGTGGTGGTCGCCGAGGTGGTCAGGGTCGGGATGACCTCGACCAGCTTCTGCACCGGTGCCGGGTTGAAGAAGTGCAGGCCGATGACCTGCTCCGGGCGGGAGGTGGCGGCGGCCAGCTTCACGATCGGGATCGAGGAGGTGTTGGAGGCCAGGATCGCGTCGCGGCGCTCGATCACCCGGTCCAGGGTCTCGAAGATCTTGACCTTGACGTCCTCGCGCTCGGCGACCGCCTCGACCACCAGGTCGCGGTCGGCGAAGTCGGCCAGGTCGACGGTGAAGGACAGCCGGGACAGCGCCTCGTCCCGCTGCTCGGCGGTCAGCTTGCCGCGCTTGACCGCCGTCTCCAGGGAGTTGGTCAGCCGGGTGCGGCCGAACTCCAGCGCCTCACCGCTGGCCTCCGACACCAGGACGTCCAGCCCGGCCCGGGCGAAGACCTCCGCGATGCCCGACCCCATCAGGCCGCAGCCCACTACTCCGACGCGCGCGATGTCACTCACTCAGTTGCCCTTCGGTGGTGCTGGGGGTCGCCCAGCGAACTGGTGGCCCAGCGAGCTGCTGGTCAACGGGTCGGTGGACCGGAATGGGTGCACCGGTCACCGCCCCGACGACGTTACTACTCCGTACCGGCCAGTAGGTCACCCCCTCCCCGGCGGAGTGCCAGCATTCACCGGTCCTCCGAACGAGTGAGGCCGCGTCGCCCGCGCGTGTGCCCGGCGTCCTCACCGCCCGGCGGCCGACAGAATGCCGCAGGTCCGACAAAACGCTGCGGACGGGGGCCGGGGACGGGAAGGGAGCACGCGGTGCCGATGGGATCACTCACAGGACAGGTCGCCCTGATCACCGGCGCCGGCCGGGGCATCGGCCGGGAGATCGCCATCGGTCTGGCTGCCGAGGGCATGGCCGTCGGCCTGCTCGGCCGTACCCACGACACGCTGACCGAGACCCTCAAGGAGTGCTTCAAACACGGGTCCCGGGGCGTCGCGGTCACCGCCGACGTATGCCGCTCCGGCTCGGTGCGCGAGGCCGTCCGGCTGGTCGAGCGCGACCTCGGCCCGATCGACCTGCTGGTCAACAACGCCGGGCAGGTCGACCGCGCCGAGGTGCCGATCTGGGAGACCGACCCCAACCAGTGGTGGCAGGTGATCGAGACCAACCTGCGGGGCCCCTACAACCTGCTGCGCTGCGTGCTGCCGGGCATGGTGGCCCGGCGCAGCGGCCGGGTGATCAACCTCAACTCCGGCTTCGCGCTGCGCCCGGACGGCAACTACACGGCGTACGCCACCTCCAAGGGCGCGCTGCTCCAGCTCTCCGACAACATGGCCGACTCGCTGGCCCGGCACGACATCGTCGTCCTGGACATCAGCCCCGGCGCGGTGGTCACCGACATGACCGCCGGGATGCCGATGTTCAAGGATGTGAAGGCCTGGGGCTCGATCCCGTACATGGTCGCGGTCATGGTGGACGCCGCCCGCGGCCGCTTCGACGGGCTGCACGGGCGGTTCATTCACGCCGGGCGGGACGACCTGGCGGAGCTGGTCGAGCGGGCCGAGGAGATCCGCGGGACGGACGCCCGGACGCTGCGGCTGCGCCCGTACAAGGACGACGACCCGATGGCCTGACCGACCCGATGGCCTGACCGACCCAGTGATCTGGCCGTCCGACCGAACGGCTACGCGCAGAGCTGGCTGGCGGTGACCGGCTTGAGCCCCGCCTTGGCCAGGCCGTCCAGGATCGCCGGCAGCGCGTCGATGGTGCACTGGTGGCCCATGTGCAGGGCCACCACCGAGCCGCCGCGCACCGTGTTCAGCACCCGGCGCTGCAACTCGGCGGCGGTCGGGTCGTTGTAGTCGCGCGGGTCCACGTCGAAGGACAGCACGTGCTCGTAGCCGACCGCCTTGGCCTGGTCGCGCACCATCTGGGTGGCGTACTGCGCGGCGGAGGGGCGGAACCATCGGCCGATCGAGCCGGTCAGCTTCTGCAGCCGGTCGGCGCACTGGGCGATCTCGGCGCGGGCCTGGTCCGGGGTCATCGCGGAGATGTTGAGGTGGTTCTGGGTGTGGTTGCCCAGCTCGTGCCCGCCGTCCAGGATCCGCCGGGCCATCTGCGGCTGCTGGTCCAGCCAGCTGCCGACCACCATCACGGTCAGCTTGGCGCCGCGCTGCTCGGCGGCCTCCAGCAGCGCGGTGGCGAGCTTGGGGTCGCCGCTGCCGTGGAAGGTGAGCGCCACGTTCTTGCCGGTGCGCGGCCCGTACACCACCTCGTACGGCGTGCCGGCCGCGAGCGGCGTCAGCGCGGGCGGGGTCGGCGGGGCGGAGGTCTGGGTGGCGGCCGGGGTCGGCTCGCCGGTGGGCTGCGGTGCGGCCGGGGTGGTCGGCGCGGGGGACTCCGGGCCCTCCCCGCCGTTCCAGGCGGGGTCGGTGGTGTGCTGGGGGTCGACGGCTCCGGGGTGGGCGGCGAGCGTCCCGGTGTCGGCCCGGCGGGGCGTACCGCTGCCGCAGCCGGTGAGGATTCCGCCGGCGGCGGTCAGGGCGGCCAGCTGGGCGGCGGTGCGCAGTACGGTGCGGCGGTCGGCAGTCATCGGCAGCCAGCATAGAGAGCACGGCCCCGCCGAGCGATCCGGCATGGGCGGTCACACGCGCTTTGACGTGCACACACTCCGTTCTACGGGTGTTGCGTAAACCTGAACTCCCGCTGTTTCCACGGCGTGTCGTTGGATACGATCACGGCGCACCGCGTGTTACGGGGCGGTAGGTTCATTCCGGCATTGCGCATTGGGGGCGGAAGATGATGCACGAGGACACCGCGGCCGTCGGCCAGGGCACCGGCTGGGAGTGGGCCAGAGCCGAGGACTGGCAGCCGCCGAGCGAACTCGACACCGGCATACCGCACACCGCGCGGATGTACGACTACTACCTGGGTGGCAAGGACAACTTCGAGGCGGACCGCAAGGCCGCCCAGGCCGCGATAGCCGCCTACCCGGCGCTGCCGCTGCTGGCCCGCACCAACCGGCAGTTCCTGGGTCGGGCCGTCGAGTTCGCGGCGGGTCGGGGGATCCGCCAGTTCATCGACATCGGCACCGGTATCCCGGCCGTCGGCTCCACCAACGAGGTCGCCCAGCGGGTCGCCCCGGACGCCCGGGTGGTGTACGTGGACAACGACCCGATCGTCGCCACCCACGCCCGCGCCCTGCTGGCCGGGCACCCGGCCGGGCACACCTCGGTCATCGAGGCGGACCTGCGCGACCCGGAGGCCATCCTGCGCCACCCCGCGCTGGCCGCCGCCGTCGACCTCTCCCAGCCGGTCGCGCTGATGCTGGTCGCCGTCCTGCACTTCATCCGCGACGAGGACGGCGCGCAGCGGATCGTGCGCACCCTGCGCGACGCGCTCGCGCCCGGCAGCGCGCTGATCCTCTCCCACGGCAGCCCCGACTTCGCCTCCCGGGAGAGCGCCGCCGAGGGCACCCGCATCTACAGGAGCGCCAGCGCCCCGCTCGTCCTGCGCCCGCGCGCCGACGTCGAACCCTTCTTCGGCGACTTCGAGTTCGCCGGCCCCGGCCTCGTCCAACTCCCGCTCTGGCGCCCCACCGCCGGCCACGTCCCCACCACCGACCTCCCCGAGGGCTGGCAGGACGTCTCCGCCTACGCGGGCGTCGCCTTCAAGCACTGACCCCGCACGAGAGCCCGGTCCCGGCACCTTCCTCCTGCGCCGGGACCGGCCGTCGAAGACCGTGGCGGGCCACTGACAACCCCTCACCGTGGTCGGCGGCTCCGTGCGTACCGGGGGAAAACGGTGCGACAGGGCGTGGCGCGCGGTGTTAGCTTCCGCGACATGGAACCCCTGAGCGACTCCGAGATCCGCGCGTCCTTCGTCAACTGCTCCAAGGGCGAGGCCCGTCGGCTCAACGTGCCCCGGGGGCTGGCCGAACTTCCGTGGGAGAGCCTGGACTTCCTCGGCTGGCGGGACCAGGGAGCGCCCGACCGGGCGTACCTGGTGGCGCCGTACGGCGGCGAGGCGATCGGGGTGACGCTGCGCTCGCCGATGGTCCGCCGCAGTCTGACCAAGACCAATGTGTGCTCGCTGTGCATCACTGCGCACGCCGGGTCGGGCGTCGCGCTGCTCGCGGCCCGTCGGGCCGGGGCGGCGGGGCGCGAGGGCAACACCGTGGGCACCTACATCTGCGCCGACCTGGCCTGCTCGCTCTACGTGCGCGGGCTGAAGAAGTCCACCCTGGTCACCCGGCCCGACGAGTCGCTGCCGTTGGAGGACCAGATCGCCCGTACGGTGCTCAACCTGGACGCCTTCGTGGCCCGGGTGCTCACCGACACGGTGGCGTAGGGCGACTACCGTCCGCGCAGCCCGTCCAGCTCGCGGCGCTCCCGCTTGGTCGGGCGGCCGGCGCCGCGGTCGCGCTCGAAGACCGGCGCGACGAACTCCCGCGGCGGCCGCGGCGGGCTGTTGTCGATCAGGCACTCCGCCGCGACCGAGGCGCCGACCCGCTTGTGGATCAGCTTCCGCACCACGACGACCCGCTCGTACCCCTCCTCGCGGACCCGCACCTCGTCCCCGGGCTTCAGGGGCTGGGCCGGCTTGGCCCGCTCGCCGTTCACCCGGACGTGTCCGGCCTTGCAGGCGGCGGCCGCCAGCGACCGGGTCTTGGCCAGCCGGACCGACCAGATCCAGGCGTCCACCCGCACGCTTCCCTCGTGTTCAGCCATCCCACGAGCCTACCCAAGGCCTACCCAAGGCCCATCTGGGCCCTAAGCGGCCGAAGGCGCCTCCTGGACGGCCCAGCCGTTGCCGTCCGGGTCGTTGAAGAACACGAAGTTGTTCCAGTCCTCACCATGCCCGTCCACCCGCGACCTCGCCACGAAGTGCTGGACCGGGCTGACCGCCACGCCGCGTGCCGCGAGTTCCGCGTGCGCCTTCTCGATGTCCGGCACCACCAGTTGGAGTCCCTTCACCGACCCGGGCGCCGAATCGATCACCCCGGTGCCCACCACGATCGAGCAGGACGATCCCGGCGGAGTCAGCTGGACCACCCGGACTCCGTCCCGCAGCCGGGTGTCGTGGTCGACCGTGAAGCCGGCCTGCTCCTCGTAGAAGAGCTTCGCGCGGTCCACATCCGCCACCGGGACCACCACGACTTCGAGCTTCCAGTCCATCGCCCTCACCCCTTTTGGTCGGGCTCTTCCAGTATCCGTCCCGCCGGATTCGTTCAGTACTTTTCCCCGTCGGGCCGTCCGATAGCCTGAGAGCACGATGAATCCGCAGACCACGCCCGCCGCGACCCCGCCGGCCGCCCCGCCGGCCGCCCCGTTGGCCACCCCGTGGGGCACCCTCGACCTCACCCGCTTCCCGGCGGACCCGCGCGAGCGGCTGCGGGCCTGGGACGCCGCCGACGAGTACCTGCTGCGCCACCTCGCCGGTGAGGCGGACAGTGCCGCCGGCGCCCCGACCGAGCTGTCCGGCCGCCGGATCGCCGTCCTCGGCGACCGCTGGGGCGCGCTGACCACCGCGCTGGCGCCGTACGAGCCGGTCCAGATCACCGACTCCCACCTCGGCCGGCAGGCCACCCGGGAGAACCTCGCCCGGGCCGGCGCCGTCGTCGACGAGGCCCGGCTGCTCACCACCCGGGACACCCCGCCGGAGCGGATCGACGTCCTGCTGGTGCGCGTCCCCAAGAGCCTGGCGCTGCTGGAGGACCAGCTGCACCGGCTCGCCCCGGCGATCCATCCGGGCACGGTCGTGGTCGGTACGGGCATGGTCACCGAGATCCACACCTCGACCCTGCAGCTCTTCGAGAAGGTCCTCGGTCCGACCCGCACCTCGCTCGCGGTCCGCAAGGCCCGGCTGATCTTCTGCACCCCCGACCCGGCGCTGAATCCCGGTCCCAGCCCGTGGCCGCACCGCTACGCGCTGCCGCCGGACATCGGCCCGGCCTCCGGCCGTACGGTGGTCAACCACGCCGGCACCTTCTGTGCCGAGCGGCTCGACATCGGCACCCGCTTCTTCCTGGCCCACCTGCCGACCCCGGCCCCCGGTGACCGGGTGGTCGACCTGGGCTGCGGCAACGGCGTGGTCGGTACGGCCGCCGCGCTGGCCGGGCCGGGCGCGGAGCTGGTGTTCGTGGACGAGTCCCACCAGGCGGTGGCCTCCGCCGAGGAGACCTTCCGTACGAACCTGGGCCCGGACGCCCCGGCGGAGTTCCTCACCGCCGACGCGCTCGCCTCGGACGTGTTCGCCCCCGGCTCGGTGGACCTGGTGCTCAACAATCCGCCGTTCCACTCCCACCAGGCCACCACGGACGCCACTGCCTGGCGGATGTTCAGCGGCTCCCGGCGGGCGCTGCGGCCCGGCGGCGAGCTCTGGGTGGTCGGCAACCGGCATCTCGGTTACCACGTCAAGCTGCGCAAGCTCTTCGGCAACTGCCAACTCGTCGCCGGGAACCCCAAGTTCGTGGTACTGCGGGCCGTGAAGCGCTGAACGGCGGCGGTCAGCAGCGCAGCCCGACGACGCCCCAGCCGCGGCGCTGTGCCTCGGTGACCACCCGGCCCCAGTCGGCGAGGAGTTCGGTCCACCTCTCGAAGTCGCCGACCTCGGTGCCCGGCTCCGCCGCGTGCCGGTCGAAGGGCTCGCGCAGCTCCGCCAGCCGGGGCGACACCCGCTGCCACCACCCGGCCACCACGGGTACGAGGTCCGGCGGCAGCCAGAGCAGCAGCGCCGCGTCCCAGGTGCAGGGCCGCTCCGGCAGCCCGGCGCCCTCCCCGGTGAGGTCTTCCAGGGCGTGCCAGAAGAGCACGTCGTTGAACCGGTCGAGCGGGTCGCGCAGCTCGGGTGGGATGAAACCGCGCAGGTGGTCCCAGCGGTGGCCGACCAGGAAGTGCGGTTTGAACGAGCCCATGCTGTGGCGGAAGGCGTACCGGCCGTACCAGTCCTCCCCGGGCCCGGTCGGCCAGTACCAGCCGTGTTCGCGGGGGTCGTCGGTATCGAACACCTCCCCGAAGGCGGCGTCGATCAGGAGGTCCTCCCGGTCGCCGGGCGCGGTCGCCTCCACCCGGGGCCAGTCCACGATCACTACTTCGATCCCCAAGCCCATCGCGCCAGCGTACGGCCTGTCCTAACTCGGCGGCCGACCCCGAGTCTTGCATGGATTTTCCCTCCCGCGTATATTCATGCCACGACTAAGGAGGAACGCCATGGCATTGCGAGTCGCCGTCGCCGGCGCGAGCGGGTACGCGGGCGGCGAGGTGCTGCGCCTGCTGCTCGGCCACCCGGAGGTGGAGATCGGGGCGCTGACCGGCGGCTCGAACGCGGGCACCCGCCTGGGCGCGCTGCAGCCGCATCTGATCCCGCTGGCCGACCGTGTCCTCGAACCCACCACCCCCGAGGTGCTGGCCGATCACGACGTGGTGTTCCTGGCACTGCCGCACGGCCAGTCCGCCGCCGTCGCCGAGGCGCTCGGCCGGAACGTCCTGGTGATCGACTGCGGCGCCGACTTCCGGCTCAAGGCCGCCGCCGACTGGGAGCAGTTCTACGGCTCCGCGCACGCCGGCACCTGGCCCTACGGTCTGCCCGAACTCCCCGGCCACCGCGCCGCGTTGAAGGGCAGCAACCGGATCGCCGTGCCCGGCTGCTACCCGACGGCCGTCTCCCTGGCGCTCTTCCCGGCGTACGCGGCCGGGCTCGCCGAGCCGGAGGCCGTGGTGGTCGCCGCCTCCGGCACCTCCGGTGCCGGCAAGGCCGCCAAGCCCCACCTGCTGGGCAGCGAGGTCATGGGCAGCGTCAGCCCGTACGGCGTCGGCGGCGTGCACCGGCACACCCCGGAGATGGTGCAGAACCTCACCCCGCTCGCGGGCGAGCCGGTCACCGTCTCCTTCACCCCCACCCTCGTCCCGATGCCGCGCGGCATCCTCGCCACCTGCTCCGCCAAGGCCAAGCCGGGCGTGAGCGCCGAGAGCCTGCGCGCCGCCTACACCGAGGCGTTCGCGGACGAGCCCTTCGTCCACCTGCTACCCGAGGGGCAGTGGCCGCAGACCAGCAGCGTCTACGGCGCCAACACCGCCCTGGTCCAGGTCGCCCTGGACCCGACCGCCGGGCGGATCATCGCGATCAGCGCGATCGACAACCTGGTCAAGGGCACCGCGGGCGGCGCGGTGCAGAGCATGAACATCGCCCTCGGCCTGCCCGAGGAGCTGGGCCTTCCCGTGAACGGAGTCGCACCGTGACCAATCCTGTGAACGTGGGCGTGACCGCCGCCAAGGGTTTCCGCGCCGCCGGGGTCACCGCAGGCATCAAGGCCTCCGGCACCCCGGACCTCGCCCTGGTGGTCAACGACGGTCCCTCGCTCGCGGCGGCCGGCGTCTTCACCGCCAACCGGGTCAAGGCCGCGCCGGTGCTCTGGTCCGAGCAGGTCCTCAAGGGCGGCCAGGTCTCCGCCGTCGTCCTCAACTCCGGTGGCGCCAACGCCTGCACCGGCCCGCTCGGTTTCCAGGACACCCACGCCACCGCGGAGAAGGTCGCCGCCGAGCTGGAGCTCAACGCCGGTGAGGTCGCCGTCGCCTCCACCGGTCTGATCGGCGTGCGGCTGCCGATGGACATCCTGCTGCCCGGTGTCACCCTGGCCGCTCAGGAGCTCAGCGAGACCGGCGGCGAGGCCGCCGCGATCGCCATCAAGACCACCGACACCGTGCACAAGACCGCCCAGGTCACCAGCCCGGCCGGCTGGACGGTCGGCGGCATGGCCAAGGGCGCGGGCATGCTCGCCCCGAGCCTGGCCACCATGCTGGTCGTCCTCACCACCGACGCCGACCTGGACAGCGCCGCCCTGGACGCCGCGCTGCGCGACGCCACGCGGACCACCTTCGACCGGATCGACTCCGACGGCTGCATGTCGACCAACGACACCGTGCTGCTGCTCGCCTCCGGCGCCACCGGCATCACCCCGGACCCGGCCGAGTTCGCCGAGGCCGTCCGCGCGGTGAGCGCCGACCTGGCCCGTCAGCTGATCGGCGACGCCGAGGGCGCCGACAAGGACATCCGGATCGACGTGACCGGCGCCGCGACCGAGGACGAGGCCGTCGAGGTCGCCCGGACGATCAGCCGCAACAACCTGCTCAAGTGCGCCGTGCACGGTGAGGACCCCAACTGGGGCCGGGTGCTGGCCGCGATCGGCACCACCTCCGCCGCCTTCGACCCGAACCGGCTGGACGTGGCCATCAACGGCGTCTGGGTCTGCCGGGACGGCGGCGTGGGCGAGGACCGCGACCTGGTGGACATGAAGGGCCGTGAGGTCGTCATCACCGCGAACCTCAACGCCGGTACGGCGAGCGCCTCGCTGTGGACCAACGACCTCACCGCCGACTACGTCCACGAGAACAGCGCCTACTCCACCTGAGCCGCGACATCCGTTCCGATAAGGGAAACCCGTGCAGATCGCACCCAAGGGCGAACAGGCCCGCAACAACACCGCGTTGCCCAAGGCCATGACGCTGATCGAGGCGCTCCCGTGGCTGGAGCGCTTCCACGGCAAGACCGTCGTGATCAAGTTCGGCGGCAACGCCATGGTGGACGACAGCCTCAAGGCGGCCTTCGCCCAGGACGTCGTCTTCCTCCGCTACGCCGGACTGCACCCCGTCGTGGTGCACGGCGGCGGCCCGCAGATCAGCGCCCAACTCGACAAGCTCGGGCTGGAGTCCAACTTCACCAACGGCCTGCGCGTCACCACCCCCGAGACCATGGACGTGGTCCGGATGGTGCTGGCCGGCCAGGTTCAGCGCGAGCTGGTCGGCCTGCTGAACGGGCACGGCCCGTTCGCCGTCGGCATGACCGGCGAGGACGCCCACACCATGACCGCGGTCAAGCGCTACGCGGTGGTGGACGGCGAGCAGGTCGACATCGGCCTGGTCGGCGACATCGTCAACATCGAGGCCGGCGCGGTGAAGGCGCTGATCGCCGACGGCCGGATCCCGGTCATCTCCTCGATCGCCCGCGGCACCGACGGCCACGTCTACAACATCAACGCGGACACCGCCGCCTCCGCCCTGGCGGTCGCGCTGGGCGCCGAGATGCTGGTGGTGCTCACCGACGTCGAGGGCCTCTACAAGGACTGGCCGAACTCCGACGACGTGATCAGCCAGCTCACCGCGAGCGAGCTGGACGAGCTGCTGCCGGGCCTGGCCACCGGCATGCTCCCCAAGATGGAGGGCTGCCTGCGCGCTGTCCGCTCCGGCGTGGGGACCGCCCGCGTACTGGACGGCCGGGTCCAGCACAGCCTGCTGCTGGAGATCTTCACCGACGAGGGCATCGGCACGATGGTCGTGCCGGACGACGAGCCGACCGTGACCGGGGGACTGGCATGACGCACAACGAGCAGCTCACCGACCGGTGGCAGCACGCGTTCACCGACAACTACGGCACCCCCCGCATCCCGCTGGTGCGCGGCGAGGGCGTCAAGCTCTGGGACGCGGACGGCAAGGAGTACACCGACCTGCTCGGCGGCATCGCCGTCAACGCCCTCGGCACCGCCCACCCGGCCGTGGTCGAGGCGGTCAGCCGGCAGATCGCCACCCTCGGCCACGTCTCCAACCTGTTCATGGCCGAGCCGACCATCGCCCTCGCCGAGCGGCTGCTGAAGCTGGACGGCCGCGAGGGCGGCCGGGTGTTCTTCTGCAACTCCGGCGCCGAGGCCAACGAGGCCGCCTTCAAGATCAGCCGGCGGACCGGCCGCACCCATCTGGTCGCCCTCCAGGGCGGCTTCCACGGCCGGACCATGGGCGCCCTCGCGCTCACCGGCCAGCCCGCCAAACAGGACCCGTTCCGCCCGCTGCCCGGCGACGTCACCCACGTACCCTTCGGCGACGTCGAGGCGCTGCGCGCGGCCGTCACCACCGAGACCGCCGCCGTCTTCCTGGAGCCGATCCAGGGTGAGAACGGCGCCATCCCGCTGCCGGACGGCTACCTCAGGGCCGCCCGCGAGATCACCCGGGCCACCGGCACCCTGCTCGTCCTGGACGAGATCCAGACCGGCATCGGCCGCACCGGCCACTGGTACGCCCACCAGGCCTTCGAGGGCATCGAGCCGGACGTGGTCACCCTGGCCAAGGCGCTCGGCGGCGGCCTGCCGATGGGCGCGGTGCTGGCCTTCGGAGAGGCGGCCGAGCTGCTCACCCCGGGCCAGCACGGCACCACCTTCGGCGGCAACCCGGTGGCCGCCGCGGCCGGGCTCGCGGTGCTGGACACCATCGAGTCCCAGGGCCTGCTGGAGCACGTCCGCAAGATCGGCGACCGGCTGCGGCTCGGCGTCGAGGCGATCGGCGACCCGCTGGTCGCGCACGTGCGCGGGGCCGGCCTGCTGCTCGGCATCGTGCTCACCCAGCCGGTCTCTGCCGAGGTCCAGGCCGCCGCGCAGGAGGCGGGCTTCCTGGTCAACGCCGCTGTTCCGGACGCCGTACGGCTGGCGCCGCCGCTGGTGCTGACCGAGCAGGAGGCGGACGCCTTCCTGGCGGCGCTGCCGGGCATCCTCCGGACGGTGCGCGAGAGCGCCCCGGCCGATGCGAGTTGACCGTCGTCCGGGAGAATAATCACATGACCGATTCCCACTCCGGCCCCTCCGCCGCCGGCCCGACGCCGCAGGTCCCGCAGACCCGCACCGCGCGTCACCGGCGGATCGTGGACCTGCTCACCCGCCAGCCCGTGCGTTCGCAGAGCCAGCTCGCCAGGCTGCTCGCCGACGACGGACTCGTGGTCACCCAGGCCACCCTCTCCCGGGACCTGGACGAGCTGGGCGCGGTCAAGATCCGCAACCGGGACGGCGCGCTGATCTACGCCGTCCCGGCCGAGGGCGGCGACCGTACGCCGCGCGCGCCGATGGGGGAGTCGGCCAGCGAGGGCCGGATGGCACGGCTGGCCGGCGAGCTCATGGTCTCCGCGACCGCCTCGGGCAACCTGGTCGTGCTGCGCACCCCGCCCGGGGCGGCGCAGTTCCTGGCCTCGGCGATCGACCAGGCCGAGGTGTTCGAGATCATCGGCACCATCGCCGGCGACGACACCGTGCTGCTGATCAGCCGCGACCCGTCCGGCGGTCAGGCACTCGCCGACCACCTGATGCAACTCGCCCAGGCCAAGGCGCAGTAACACCTCGACCCCTCCGAAACCCCGGCCATGGGAGCAACTCCGGCCGGGGTTTTGTGTTTCATACGGCATCGTGCATACTTATGCCACCCGCTGCAAATGTGTGCCGCGCACCGCATACGTGTAAGGAGCCACCGCGATGACCGCCCAGCAGTCCTCCGACGTCCGCCTCTGGGGCGCGCGCTTCGCCGACGGCCCGTCCGAGGCGCTGGCCAAGCTCTCCGCCTCCGTCCACTTCGACTGGCGCCTCGCCCCGTACGACATCGCCGGCTCCAAGGCCCACGCTCGGGTACTGCACAAGGCCGGCCTGCTCTGCGACGAGGAACTCGCCGCCATGCTGGCCGGCCTCGATCAGCTGCTCGCCGACGTCGAGGCGGGCACCTTCAAGGGCACCGTCGCTGACGAGGACGTGCACACCGCCCTGGAGCGCGGCCTGCTGGAGCGCCTCGGCGCCGACCTCGGCGGCAAGCTGCGGGCCGGGCGCTCGCGCAACGACCAGATCGCCACCCTGTTCCGGATGTACCTGCGGGACCACGCGAAGACCATCGGTGGCCTGCTGCTCGACCTCCAGTACGCCCTGGTCGGCCTGGCCGAGGCGCACCCCGACACCGCCATGCCGGGCCGCACCCACCTGCAGCACGCCCAGCCCGTCCTCTTCGCCCACCACGTCCTCGCGCACGTGCAGGCCCTGGGCCGCGATGCCGAGCGGCTGCGCCAGTGGGACGCCCGCACCGCCGTCTCGCCGTACGGCTCCGGTGCGCTGGCCGGCTCCTCGCTCGGCCTCGACCCGCAGGCCGTCGCCGCCGACCTCGGCTTCGAGGGCGGCTCGGTCGGCAACTCCATCGACGGCACCGCCTCGCGCGACTTCGTCGCCGAGTTCGCCTTCGTGACCGCGATGATCGGCGTCAACCTCTCCCGGATCGCGGAGGAGGTGATCATCTGGAACACCAAGGAGTTCGGCTTCATCACGCTGCACGACGCCTTCTCCACCGGCTCCTCGATCATGCCGCAGAAGAAGAACCCGGACATCGCCGAGCTGGCCCGAGGCAAGTCCGGTCGGCTCATCGGCAACCTGACCGGCCTGCTGGCCACCCTCAAGGCGCTGCCGCTCGCCTACAACCGGGACCTCCAGGAGGACAAGGAGCCGGTCTTCGACTCCTGCGACACCCTGGAGGTGCTGCTGCCCGCGTTCACCGGGATGATGGCCACGCTCACCGTGCACCGGGAGCGGCTGGAGGAGCTGGCCCCGGCGGGCTTCTCGCTCGCCACCGACATCGCCGAGTGGCTGGTCAAGCAGGGCGTGCCGTTCCGGGTCGCGCACGAGGTGGCCGGGGCCTGCGTCAAGGTCTGCGAGGCCCAAGGCGTCGAGCTGTCCGACCTGACGGACGAGCAGTTCGCCTCGATCTCCGAGCACCTGACCCCCGAGGTCCGCTCGGTGCTCAGCGTGCACGGCGCCATCGCCGCCCGCAACGGGCGCGGTGGCACCGCCCCCTCGGCCGTCGCGGTCCAGCTCGCCGAGGTCAAGGCGGACCTGGCGCGGCAGCAGGAGTGGGCCCGGAGCTGACCGTCGGTCAGCGGGGGAGGGGCGCGGCGGTCCGACCGGCGCGCCCCTTCCGCGTTCGTGCCCCGGCCCGGGCGTAACCGGGCCCGCCTGAGCCCGTCATGCACGGTGTGTGCACAGCCCTTCCGCCCGCCCCCTCCGCCGAGGACGTCTACCTCGCCGAACGACGCCGCCGCGTCGTCCGCGAGAGCGTCGCCGCCCTGCCCGGCCGCTGCCCCCAACTCGTCGCCGCCCTCGCCGAGGACCCGCCGCCGACCTACCGCGAGCTCTCCGCACGGCTCGGCATCCCGCGCGGCTCCATCGGTCCCACCCGCTCCCGCTGCCTGGCCTGCCTCCGGCTGCTGCTCCACGCGGAGCGCTTCCTCTGAGTGGCCGGGGTGATTCTCGCCACCCTCGCCCCACTCCCCCCGCCGCTCCTCCCGCCGTGACACTCGCCACTGTCTGCCCCCCGAAGGTTGAGGGAAGCTGACACCCGGGTAGAGCGCTGGCGAACGTCACTCTTGACGGTGGCGCGATCACTCGGATACTGAGCGTGAGCGCGCCACCCTCTGCGCGCCGGGCACGACGACTGGGGAGGCCCCTCCACATGGGCATGAGTGTGATCATCTCGGCCGCGGTGGCCGAAGATGCCGAGCAGATCCTCAAGCTCCAGTACCTGGGCTACCAGCCCGAGGCAGAGCTGTACGGCGACTGGGCGATAGAGCCCCTGACGCAGACCCTGGAGAGCCTGCGCACCGAACTGACCGAGCAGCACGTCCTGGTCGCCCGGCTGGGCGAGGAGGTGGTCGGCACCGTCCGTGGTCACGTCGACGCCGAGGGCATCGGCCGGATAGGGCGTCTGGTGGTCCACCCCCGGATGCAGCGGCACGGTCTGGGCGGACGGCTCCTGGACGCCCTGGAGCGTCGTCTCGTCGAGGACGGCTGCCCGGTGACCGCCTATCGCCTGTTCACCGGCCACCGCAGCCTCGGCAACCTGCGCCTCTACGCCCGTCAGGGATACCGGCAGACCACCGTCGAGCAGGTCAGCGGCCGGCTGAGCTTCGTGCACCTGGAGAAGTCCGTCGCGACCCCGCTCGCCGCGACCGCCTGACCCCCCCGCCCGTACGGGCCCGGCCCCGGCGCCGCCACCATTCGGACAGGAAGGTGGCGGCGCCGAGCCGTATCACCACTGGTCAAAGGCGCGAGTGTCCGCAATGCGGACGGCTCTGCCAAATAATTGGGCGCAATTCGGCTGATCTGTTTTACTGGCTCACATGACTGCGACGACGAACTGGACCCCCACCGGCACACTGCCGGCAGGTGAGCGTGCCATGTGCCGTCGAATGTGTCACTGCTGAGGGCCACCGCCCCCGGCACCCCGCTGAGGGTGCCTCCCCCTCGCGCCCCGAAGCGAGACTCCGGCGCCGCTCCCGTCCGTGCGAGCGCGCCTTCCCTCCCGGAACCCCTCCCTCCGGCGTGCCCGCCCACCCGCGGCCGCCGCTGAGTCGCAAGGGCCGCGCCGTCGCGCGGCCCGGCCGTCCGGCGGCCACGACCAAGGGGTGGCAGGTCCGGATCCCCCTGGCGAAGCGTCGTAGGACACCGCCGACCGCAACCCCGGTCGGGCGGTCGACACCGCCGCCCGCCCCCGACCCACGGAAGCAGCTGTGATCACCACCACGGACCTCACGAAGGTCTACCGCTCCCGAGGCCGCGAGGTGACCGCCCTCGCCGGCGTCGACCTGCACGTCCGCCCGGGCGAGGTCTACGGAGTCGTCGGCACCAGCGGCGCCGGCAAGTCCACCCTCATCCGCTGCGTGAACATGCTGGAGCGCCCGACCTCCGGCACCGTCACCGTGGACGGGGTCGAGCTCACCGCGCTCTCCGGCGGCGAGAACCGGGCCGGCCGGGAGCTGCGCGAGGCGCGCCGCCGGATCGGCATGGTCTTCCAACACTTCAACCTGCTGTCCTCGCGGACGGTGCAGCAGAACGTCGAACTCCCGCTGGAGATCAACGGCCTGGACCGCACTCAGCGCCGCCGCAAGGCCGCCGAGCTGCTGGAGCTCGTCGGCCTCGGCGACAAGGCCCGCAGCTACCCCAACCAGCTCTCCGGCGGTCAGAAGCAGCGTGTCGGCATCGCCCGCGCCCTGGCCGGCGACCCCAAGGTGTTGCTCTCCGACGAGGCCACCTCGGCGCTCGACCCGGAGACCACCCGCTCGATCCTCAGGCTGCTGCGCGACCTCAACCAGCAGCTGGGCCTGACCGTTCTGCTGATCACCCACGAGATGGACGTCATCAAGACCGTCTGCGACTCCGCGGCCCTGATGCGCGGCGGCCGGGTGGTCGAGTCCGGGGGGCTCACCGACCTGCTGGCCAAGCCCGGCTCCGAGCTGGCCCGCGAGCTGTTCCCGCTCAGCGAGTTCGGCACCGGGCGGCCCGGCTCCACCGTGCTGGAGATCACCTTCCAGGGCGACACCTCGGCGCAGCCGTTCGTCTCCCAGCTCGCCCGCACCTACCAGATCGACATCAACATCCTCGGCGCCGCCGTCGAGACCGTCGCCGGCCGGATGGTCGGCCGGATGCGGGTCGAACTGTCCGGCGGCCACCAGGACAACGTGGTGCCGATCGGCTACCTGCGCGAGCAGGGCTTGCAGGTGGACGTGATCGGTGCGGCGAACGGAGCGGTGGCATGACCTGGGACCAGATGCAGGAGCTGATGTGGCCCGCCACCCAGGAGACCTTCCAGATGGTCGGGGTGTCGGCGGCGGTCACCGTGCTGCTCGGCCTGCCGCTGGGCGTGCTGCTGGTGCTCACCGACAAGGCGGGCCTGCTCGCCAACCGGGCGGTCAACAAGGCCATCGGCTTCGTGGTGAACATCGCCCGCTCGGTGCCGTTCATCATCCTGATGATCGCGCTGATCTCCTTCACCCGCCGGCTGGTCGGCACCTCCATCGGCTGGCAGGCCGCGACCGTGCCGCTCACCATCGGCGCCATCCCGTTCTTCGCCCGTCTGGTCGAGACCTCCGTCCGTGAGGTCGACCGGGGTCTGATCGAGGCGGTGCAGTCGATGGGCGGCAGCACCTGGACGATCGTGCGCAAGACCCTGCTGCCCGAGGCGCTGCCCGGCATCGTGGCCTCGATCACCACCACCGTCATCACCCTGATCGGGTACTCGGCGATGGCCGGCACGGTCGGCGGCGGCGGCCTCGGCACCCTCGCCGTCAACTACGGCTACCAGCGCTTCGAGACGGCCTTCATGTGGGTCATCGTGGCCGAGCTGGTGATCATCGTCACCGCCGTCCAGCTGATCGGCGACTTCGCCGTCCGGCGCCTCGCCCACCGCGGCCGCGGCGGCGGCCGGACCCGGCTGCTCGGCCGCGGCCCGACGACTCCGGACCAGGACCTCGTCGCCTCCTAGACCTCCCTCGTCCGACCCCGGACGCGGCTCCCCGTAAGACGCAGAAAGGCACTTTTCGTGCGCAACGCCCTGAAGTTCACCAGCGTCCTCGCCACAGCCGGCCTCGCCCTCTCGCTGGCCGCCTGCGGCAGCTCCGGGTCCTCCTCCTCGGACCCGAACGCGCCGCTCGAGGTCGTCGCCAGCCCCACCCCGCACGGGCAGATCCTCAAGTACGTCAAGGACAACCTCGCGGACAAGGCCGGCCTCAAGCTCGACATCAAGGAGGTCACCGACTACGTGACCCCCAACACGGCGGTGCAGGACGGGTCGGCCGACGCCAACTACTTCCAGCACGTCCCGTACCTGGAGGACTTCAACAAGAAGCACGGCACCGACATCGTCTCGGTCGAGACCGTGCACCTGGAGCCGCTGGGCCTCTACTCCAAGAAGGTCAAGGCGATCACCGACCTGCCGGACGGCTCCACCGTCGGCCTGCCCAACGACGCCACCAACGAGGGCCGCGCGCTCAAGCTGCTCGCCGACAACAAGCTCATCACCCTCAAGGACGGCGTCAGCACCACCGCCACCCCGGCCGACGTGACGGGCAACCCGAAGAACCTCAAGTGGAAGGAGCTGGAGGCCGCCCAGCTGCCCCGATCGGTCTCCGACCTCGACGCCGCCGTCATCAACGGCAACTACGCGATCGACTCCGGCCTGAAGCCGGCCACCGACGCGCTGGTGCTGGAGAAGGCGGAGAACAACCCGTACGCCAACATCCTCGCCGTCAAGAAGGGCAAGGAGAACGACCCGCGGGTCAAGAAGCTCGCCGAGCTGCTGCACTCCGACGAGGTCAAGAAGTACATCAACGACACCTTCCAGGGCTCGGTCGTCCCGGCCTTCTGATCGTCACCGATGGCCATACCGTCACACCCCGACGCCCGACCGGGCCCCCGCCGCACCTCGGCGGGGGCCCGGTCGGGCAGTATGCACCCAGGAACGCTCCGGCCGACCGCGTTCTGACGTACCGTCGTGCGGGCGGCGCACCGCGTGGTACCCGGAGCGCGACGGGGGCGTACGGTGTTGTGTTCACGACCCGGCGAGGAGAGACGGCATGGCAGCGAGCTTCCCCGAGACCGCCATCAGCACCGAACGGCTGCTGCTGCGTCCCCTTGCGGAGGACGACGCCCCCGGCCTGGCCACCATGATGGCCGACGACCTCGTCCTGGCCTGGACGGATCTCCCGCACCCGTTCACCCAGGACTACGCGGCCGAGCTCGCCCGCACCCTCGCCCCCGCCCACCGGGCCGAAGGCCGCGGCATCGTCTTCGCCGTCACCGAGCACCTCACCCAGCGCCTGGTCGGCCTGGTCGAACTGCGCAACACCGACTGGCGGCTGCGCACCACCGAGATCTCCTACGTCACCGCCGTCTGGGCGCGTGGCGAGGGCTACGCCCCGGAGGCCGTCCTCGGCGTCGCCCAGTGGCTGTTCGAGGACCGCGGCTTCCTGCGCCTGGAGATGCGCACCGCCGCCGGGAACACCGCCGCCCAGCAGGTCGCCCAGAAGATCGGCGGGATCAGCGAGGGCGTGCTGCGCAGCGCCTGGATAGTGCGGGGCGAGTCCGGTGAGGTCGTGGTGGGGGCACCTCCCAGCCGCCAGGCTGGGGGAGAGAGCCGCAGCGACCTGATCCTGTGGAGCCTGCTCCCGGAGGACCTGGAGTCGCCCGAACTGCACCGGGACGGCTGGCACGGCGACCACCACTACGTGCTGCGCGACTGATCCACCGCCCGTTGCCGCGGTGAAAGCACCCGGTCACCCGATCGGCAGGACATGTGCACGAGATGTCGGCCATTAGGGCCCGTCCTCAGGTGGATCACACCCGGTAGCCTCTGCACCGGCGCCGCACAGCCGGCGCGACGAGCCGCGCATCGAGTCGAGGGAGAACGGCCGCAGATGGCTGACCGGATCACGGTCATCGGGTGGGACGGAACGCCGCTGACCGAGGCCGCCGGTGCGGCCCTCGCCGCCGCGACCCTGGTGGCCGGCGCGCCCTACCAACTGGGCGCCCTCCCCGTACCGGACGCCGCCGAGCGGATCACCCTCGGCAACATCCAGCAGGCCGCCAAGAAGATCGCCGAGCACCGCGGCGCCGCCGTCGTGGTCGCCGAGGGCGACCCCGGCTTCTTCGGCGTGGTGCGCGCCCTGCGCCGCCCCGAGTACGGCCTCGAACTCGAGGTCCTGCCCGCCGTCTCCTCCGTCGCCGCCGCCTTCGCCCGGGCCGGGATGCCCTGGGAGGACGCCCAGGTGGTCAGCGCCCACGGCGGCCGGCTGCGCCGCGCGGCCAACATCTGCCGGGCCCACGCCAAGGTCGCGGTGCTCACCGCGCCGGGTGCCGGTCCGGGCGAACTCGCCCTGATGCTGCGCGGGGTACACCGGACCTTCGTGGTCTGCGAGGCCCTCGGCACCCCGGAGGAGGACGTCACCGTCCTGACCTCCGACCGGATCGCCGACCACGTCTGGCGCGACCCCAACGTGGTGCTGGTGATCGGCGGCACCGCCCAGGCCGGGGCGGTGGACGAGGCGGCCGGCTGGTTGGCCGGGCGCCCGGTCGGCTACCCCGGCGCGGAACGCGGCTGGGCGCTCCCCGCCGACGCCTACGCGGGCGCCGGGCGCGCGGAGGACGGAGCGGGCGCATCGGGCGCGCTCCCCGCGCACGTCCGCGCGCTGGTGCTGGCCCGTCTGGGTGCACGTCCCGGGGACCTGGTCTGGTCGGTCGGCGCCGGCAGCGGCGCCCTCGCGGTGGAGGCGGCCCGGTTCGGCGCCGCCGTGGTCGCGGTGGAGGCCTCCCGCTCGGCGTGCGCCCGGCTCACCGTCAACGCCCGCCGGTACGGCGTCGAGGTGGAGACCGTGCACGGCCACGGCCCCGAGGTGCTGGGCGGACTTCCGGAGCCGGACGCGGCGGTGGTGGAATCCGGCGGCCTCGACGTGGTGCGCGCGGTGCTCGCCCGCAAGCCCGAGCGCTTCGTCGCGCTGGCCCGCACCTTCGCCGAGGCGGAGGAGGTCTTCCGGGCCATCACCGAGGCCGGCTACCGGGCGGACGGCGCGCTGCTGCAGTCCACTCCGCTGCGCTCCGCAGGGGAGGGCGGCGCACTGGAGCTCGGGGCGGGCGCGGGCGGCGCACTGCTGCTCTGGGGTGAGCAGATCGTGTGAAGGCCTCGGGTGAGTGCCGGGACCGGCGCCCAGGCTCGGCGGTGATCCAGGTCGCATCCGGACACTGATTCGAGAGGTCACCGCGCCGGGCCGGTAGTGTGGCGTCCCAGGCGGCTGCAGCCGTCGGCGACCCGCCCGATTCGGTCGGTTTGTCACCTTTTTTGACGTGGTGCAACCCGACTCCGCTCGGAGTGTGGGCGATTCGACGGGCCGCGTGCCGGACCTGGAGAATGCCGTAGGGTCCGGTGCGGTCGTGCCGGTTGCTCCGGGTTGTCGTTGTTTCAGATGGTGCACCGTCCTTACGGGCGGTGCACGGGCCGGGGTGCCGCAGCGCGCCGGAAGGACTTTGGCCGCAGCGCCTCGGCGCGGCGGCCGCGTGTGGTTGAGGGGCGGGTCGGTGCAGGCCCGACCCGTGCGGATGGGCGCTGCGGTCGGTGATCGCGTCGCCAAGGGGCGCGGCAGCGGCCTGGAAGGAGCTTTGACAATGACCGATGGCGGCCACGTCCCGGGCGAGGGACTGCCGGAGCACCTGCACGCCGGGCCCGACCCGCTCGGCGGACCGGAGGGCGTCGCGGGCGTTGCACCCCTGCAGGGCGTCGCGACGGACGGCGGGGTGATCCCCAACCCGGCGGCGCCGGTCGGCGGCCTGCCCGGCGCGGGTGTCATCCCGCCGCAGGGCCAGCCGAACTACATCGTCCCCGGCATGCCGTCCCCGGCCGTCCCGGGCGACGGCTGGACCGTCGACCAGGGCGCCGCGCGCCCGGCCTTCCACTTCGTCGACCAGCCGGACGGGCTGGACGACGAGGACGACGTGCTGCTGATGCCGGGCCCGCAGGGCTCCTGGGGCGCCGAGCAGGCACCGTTCGCGCCGCAGCCGGACGGCACCCCGCTCGAGCCGTCCTGGCCGCCGGTGGACCCGCCGCTGCTCGGCGCCGAGCACGCCCAGCAGCCGCCCGTCCAGGCCGTCCCGATGCAGCCGCAGGCCCAGCAGCCCATGACGCAGGCTCAGCAGCCGCGCCGCCCGCTGCACGCCGGCCCGCCCATCCCGGACCCGTCGCTGATGACCGGCCAGGTGCCGGTCCGTTCGCTGGCCGACCGCGGCCCGTCGCAGGGCGGCACGCCCGCGCACGGCATCCCGGTCGTCGGCCGGCCGCCGATGGGTGAGGCCGTCGCGCCGGTCCCGGGTGCCGTGCCCCAGGGCGTGCCGCAGGCCGTTCCGATGGCGCCCGCCGCGCCGATGCCCCCGATGGCTTCGACGGTCGAGGGGGTGCAGGAGGTTCAGCAGGTGCCGCAGGGTCAGGGCTTCCAGCAGGTGCCGCTGGCCGCGCAGCCGATCGAGGGCCTGATGACCGTCGAGACGGTCGGGGCGATCGAGGTGGTCGAGGTCGTCGAGACGCCGGAGGCCGCTCAGGCCGTACCGACGCCCGAGGCCGTTCAGGCGGCGCCGGGCCCGGAGGCCGCGCAGGCCCAGGCTGCCGTGGCCGAGCCGGTTCCGGCGGAGGGCGTCGCCCAGCCGGTGGCCGAGGCCGCCGTGGCCGAGACCGCCGCTGTGGAGACGGTTGTCGTCGAGGCCGCAGCCGTTGAGGCCGTCGCCGTCGAGACCGTTGCCGTCGAGACCGTTGCCGTCGAGACCGTTGCCGTTGAGGGTGGCGCCGCCGAGGCCGCCGTGGTCGAGGGTGCCGCCGAGGCCGTCGCGACCGCCGAGCAGACCGAGGCCGCCGCCCCGGCCGGCCAGCCGCGTCGGATCTCCGCCTTCCTCGCCGCGCCGACCCCGCACGGCCTGCCCAAGGTCGAGGCCGCCCACCAGGCCCCGGTGACCGAGGAAGCGGCGCAGCAGCAGCCCGCTCCCATAGCGGCCGCCGACGCGCCGCAGGCCGTCGAGGTGGTTCAG
Organism: Kitasatospora sp. NPDC004669; assembly: GCF_040609455.1. Lineage (NCBI taxonomy): Bacteria > Bacillati > Actinomycetota > Actinomycetes > Kitasatosporales > Streptomycetaceae > Kitasatospora > Kitasatospora sp. NPDC004669. The sequence goes on along the minus strand of NZ_JBEXKB010000005.1, from coordinate 77,067 downwards.
GAGGCCCCGGTGGCCCAGGAGGCCGAGCAGCCCGCCGAGGCCGCGCCGCAGGCCGTCGCCGAGCCGGTCGCCGAGACCGCCGCCGGTACCGGTGAGATGCCCTCCGGCCAGGCCGTCGAGCAGCCCGCCACGGAGGGCGAGCAGCCGCAGCCGGAGGCCGTCCAGACCGAGCAGCCCGCCGAGGCCCCGGCCGAGCCGGTCGCCGAGCAGACGGAGCAGGTCGTCGAGGCCGCGGCTGAGCCCGTGGCCGAGCAGGCTGTCGAGCAGCCCGCCGAGGCCGAGGGGGCGCAGGCCGCCGAAGGCGTCGCGCCGGAGGCGGAGCAGCAGCCCGCCGCCGAGACCGCCGAGACCGTCGAGCAGCCGGTCGCCGAGCAGCCGGTCGCCGAGCAGGCCGTCGAGCAGCCGGCCGTCGTGCAGGCCGCCGAGGTTCCGGTCGGCGAGGAGCCGCAGGCCGAGCAGGTCGCGGAGCAGAGCGGGCAGCCCGCCGAAGCCGCGCCCGAGGCCGCCCCGGAGGAGGCCCCGGCCGTCGAGCCGACCGCGGAGCAGCCCGCCGCCGAGACTGCCGAGACCGTCGAGCAGCCGGTCGCCGAGCAGGCTGTCGAGCAGCCCGCCGAGGCCGAGGCCGCGCAGGCCGCCGAAGCCGTCGCGCCGGAGGCGGAGCAGCAGCCCGCCGCCGAGGCCGTCGAGGACCCGCAGGCCGTCGAGCCCGCCGAGCCGCGCGGCCCGGCCGCCCCCGGCTACGACGAGGTCGGCCGCGACGCCGTCCACCAGGTGATTCGCGAGCGCCGCGACATCCGCAACGGCTTCCGCCCGGACCCGATCCCGCACGAGGTGCTGATCCGCGTCCTGGAGGCCGCCCACACCGCGCCCAGCGTCGGCTACTCGCAGCCCTGGGACTTCGTGGTGATCCGCTCGGCGAAGACCCGCAAGCGGATGCACGCCCTGGCGGAGCGTCAGCGCGAGGCGTACGCGGACTCGCTGCCGAAGGGCCGTGCCAAGCAGTTCCGCGAGATCAAGATCGAGGCCATCCTCGACACCCCGGTCAACATCGTGGTGACCGCCGACCGCACCCGCGGCGGCCGGCACACCCTGGGTCGGCACACCCAGCCGCAGATGGCCCCGTACTCGGCCGCCCTGGCCGTCGAGAACCTCTGGCTGGCCGCCCGCGCCGAGGGACTGGGCGTCGGCTGGGTGAGCTTCTTCGACGACGAGCAGCTGGTCCGCGAACTCGGCCTGCCCGAGCACCTGGAGGTGGTCGCCTACCTGTGCGTCGGCTTCGTCGACTCCTTCCCGGACGAGCCCGAGCTGGAGCAGCAGGGCTGGGCCAAGAAGCGCCCGCTGTCCTGGGTGGTCCACGAGGAGCAGTACGGCAACCGCGCGCTGCCCGGCGAGGAGCCGCAGAGCCTGCTCGCCGACACCCTGCGCGGCATCCGCCCGCTGGACGCCAAGGCGCTCGGCGAGGCCTGGGACCGGCAGAAGCGGATGACCAAGCCGGCCGGCTCGCTCGGCATGCTGGAGATCATCTCCGCCCAGCTGTGCGGCCTGTCCCGCAAGTGCCCGCCGCCGATCCCGGAGCCCGCCTGCGTGGCGATCTTCGCGGGCGACCACGGCGTGCACGCCCAGGGCGTCAGCCCGTGGCCGCAGGAGGTGACCGCCCAGATGGTCGGCAACTTCCTGGCCGGGGGAGCGGTGATCAACTCCTTCGCCAAGCAGATCGGCACCGAGGTCTGCGTGGTGGACGTCGGCGTCGCCGCCGAGCTGCCGGACGCCGTCCAGCAGGGCCGCGCCACCGGCCTGCTGCCGCGCAAGGTCCGCCCCGGCACGGGTGACATGACCCAGGGCCCGGCGATGACCCGCGAGGAGGTCCTGCAGGCGATCGAGGTCGGCATCGAGACCGCCCGTGACCTGGTCGCGGCGGGCAACAAGGCGCTGGTCACCGGTGACATGGGTATCGCCAACACCACCGCCTCGGCCGCCCTGATCTCGGTCTTCACCGGCCTTGACCCGGCCGAGGTCACCGGCCGCGGCACCGGCATCGACGACGAGACCCACGCGCGCAAGATCGAGGTCATCCGCGCCGCGCTGGCCCTGCACCAGCCCGACCCGAACGACCCGATCGGCGTCCTCGCCGCCGTCGGCGGCCTGGAGCACGCGGCCATCGCCGGTTTCCTGCTGGGCGCCGCCTCGCTGCGCACCCCGGTGGTGCTGGACGGTGTCATCGCCGGTTCGGCCGCGCTGGCCGCCAAGGCCATCGCGCCCGAGGTGCTGGCGGCCTGCATCGCCGGCCACCGCTCCGCCGAGCCCGGCCACCAGGCCGCGCTGGCGAAGCTGGGTCTGCGTCCGCTGATCGACCTCGACCTGCGGCTCGGCGAGGGCACCGGTGCCCTGCTGGCACTGCCGCTGGTGCAGAGTGCGGCCCGCGCGATGCACGATGTAGCCACCTTCGACTCCGCAGGGGTCACCGAGAAGGCCTGACGTACTCCGTCACCGCTCCGCGGACCGGCCCGAGGGCGCGCCGGCCCGCGGAGCGGCGTATCTCCGTACCGTCCCCGACACCCTCACCCCCCCCGATCAGGAGCACCGCCGATGACCGCGCCCACCCCGCACCCGAGCACCGAGGGCCCCACCCCCTACCCGGTCGGCCTGCTGCTGGCCGGCCGTCGCGTCGTCGTGGTCGGTGGCGGCCAGGTCGCGCAGCGGCGGCTGCCGGCCCTGATCGCCTCCGGCGCCGAGCTGCACCTGATATCCCCGGCCACCACCCCGGCCGTCCAGGCCATGGCCGACGCGGGCGAGCTGACCTGGCACGCCCGCCCGTACCGGGACGGTGACCTGGCCGGCACCTGGTACGCCCTGGTCGCCACCGACGACCCGGAGGTCAACGCGGCGGTCAGCGCCGAGGCCGAGCGCGAGCGGGTGTTCTGCTCCCGCAGCGACGACGCCTCCGCCGCCACCGCCTGGACCCCGGCCAGCGGCCGCGACGCGGGCGCCACCGTCGCCGTCCTCACCGGCGACCCGCGCCGCTCCGCCGCCCTGCGCGACGCCATCGTCGGGGGCCTGCGGGACGGCTCGCTGGCCTCCCGCCAGTACCGCTCGCACGGCGCCGGCGTGGCCCTGGTCGGGGGCGGCCCCGGTGACCCGGACCTGATCACGGTGCGCGGCCGCCGACTGCTCGCCGACGCCGACGTGGTGGTCGCCGACCGTCTCGCCCCGCGCGAGCTGCTCGCCGAACTGCCCGAGGACGTCGAAGTGATCGACGCCTCGAAGATCCCGTACGGCCGCCAGATGGCCCAGGAGGCGATCAACCGGGCGCTGATCGAGCACGCCGAGGCCGGCAAGTTCGTGGTCCGGCTCAAGGGCGGTGACCCGTACGTCTTCGGCCGCGGCGGGGAGGAACTGCTGGCCTGCGCCGAGGCGGGCATCCCGGTCACCGTGGTGCCCGGGATCTCCAGCTCGATCAGCGTCCCGGAGACGGCCGGCATCCCGGTCACCCACCGCGGGCTGACCCAGGAGTTCACCGTGATCTCCGGCCACGTCGGCCCGGACGACCCGCGCTCGGTCACCAACTGGCCGGCCGTCGCGGGGATGAGCGGCACCCTGGTGCTGCTGATGGCCGTGGACAAGATCGGCGCGATCGCCGCCAAGCTGGTCGAGCACGGCCGCCCGGCCGACACCCCGGTCGCGATCGTCCAGGAGGGCACCACCGCCGCCCAGCGCCGGGTGGACGCCACCCTGGGCACCGTCGCCGCGGTGGTCGAGGCCGAGGGGGTCAAGCCCCCGGCGGTGATCGTCGTCGGCGACGTGGTGAACGTCCTCGCCGCCGCCTTCCAGCGCTAGGACGCTCACGGGCGGTTGGCGGAGTGGGAAGTCGGCCGGTCCGACTTCCTACTCCAGCGGCTGCTCCGTCCAGATGACCTTCCCGGTCGCGGTGTAGCGCGTCCCCCAGCGGTCCGCGAACTGCGCGACCAGGAACAGCCCGCGCCCGCCCTCGTCCTCGGTCGCCGCGTACCGCAGGTGCGGCGAGGTGCTGCTGCCGTCCGACACCTCGCAGATCAGTGTCCGGTCGCGCAGCAGCCGCACCTTGATCGGCCCGGAGCTGTACCGGATCGCGTTGGTCACCAACTCGCTCAGGATCAGCTCGGTGACGAACGCGGCCTCGTCCAGCCCCCAGTCCGCCAGCCGTGCCGCCACCTGCGCCCGGACCGTCCGCACCGCCGCCGGGTCGGAGGGCACGTGCCACTGCGCCACCTGGTCCGGCGCCAGCACCCTGGTCCGCGCCACCAGCAGGGCGATGTCGTCCTGCGGGTGCGTCGGCAGCATCGTCCCGAGCACGTCCGTGCAGGTCTGCTCCGGCGTGCGTGGCGGCCCGCTGAGCGCCGTCCGCAGCAGCTCCAGCCCCTCGTCGATGTCCCGCTCGCGGTCCTCCACGAGCCCGTCGGTGTACAGCACCAGCCGACTGCCCTCGGCGAGCTCCAGCTCGACGGTCTCGAACGGCAGCGCCGCCAGCCCCAGCGGCGGTCCGGTCGGCAGCTCCGGGAACACCACGTGGCCCTGCGGGTCCACGACGGCCGGCGGCGGGTGCCCGGCGCTGGCCACCGTGCAACGCCGCGACACCGGGTCGTAGATCGCGTACAGGCACGTCGCCCCGGCCAGCCACGAACTCTCGCTGAAGGCCGCCTCGTCCTGGTCGATCCGGTTCACCAGCTCGTCCAGGTGCCCCAGTAGCTCGTCCGGCGGCAGGTCCAGGGTCGAGAAGTTGTGGATCGCGGTGCGCAGCCGTCCCATCGTCGCCGCCGCGTGCAGTCCGTGACCGACCACGTCGCCGACCACCAGCGCCACCCGGGCGCCCGGCAGTGGGATCACGTCGAACCAGTCCCCGCCCACCCCGGCCTGGGCCGACAGGTAGCGGTGCGCCACCTCCAGCGCGTTCTGGGCCGGCAGACTGCGCGGCAACAGGCTGTGCTGCAGGGTCACCGCCATCGCGTGCTCGCGGGTGTAGCGGCGGGCGTTGTCGATGCACACCGCCGCGTGCGCCACCAGCTCCTCGGCCAGCGCCAGGTCCTCCGGCTCGAACGGTTCCGGCCGCTCCGACCGCCAGAACCGGGCCACCCCCAGCAACACGCCGCGCGCCCGCAGCGGCACCCGCACCAGCGAGTGCACCCCGTACGCCAGGATCTGCGCCGAGCGCTCAGGGTCCTGCTCGCGCCACTCCCGGGCCTCGGGCAGGTTCGGCTCAAGGCCGGGCTCCCCGCTGTGCAGCGCCCCGGCCAGCGGGGTGGCGGGTACCACGTCCAAGGTGGTGCCCACCGGGTAGAACGGCGCGTCGGTGCTGATCCCGGCGATGGCCGTGCGCCGCATCCGGCCGAGCGAGGCACCCGGGGGCGGCTCCTCGCCGGCCGGCACCTGCTCCGCGAGGTCCACCGTGACGAAGTCCGCGAACCGAGGCACCGCGACCTGCGCCAGCTCCTCCGCCGTCCTGGTCACGTCCAGCGAGCTGCCCACCGTCACCCCGGCGTCGTACAGCAGCCGCAGCCGCCGCTGCGCGCCCTCGGCCCGGCCGGTCAGCGCCAGCAGTTCGGTGGAGTCCCGCAAGGTGGCGACGCAGCCGGGCGGGCGGCCCGCCTGGTCGATCAGCCGTACGTTCACCGCGAGCAGCCGCTCCCCGGCCAGCACCACCTCGTCGGTCACCTGGCGGTTGGCGGTCAGCAGCTCCAGCGAGGGGGGCTCCAGGCCCAGCTCGGTCACCGGGCGGCCCTCGGCGTCCGGCGGCAGGTCGAGCAGCCGGCGTGCCTCGTCGTTGCAGAGCAGCAGCTGCCCGTCCCCGCCGACGATCATGACGCCCTCACGAACCGCGTGCAGCACCGCCGCGTGGTGCTCGTACATCCTGGTCATCTCGACCGGGCCCAGCCCGTGCGTCTGCCGGCGCAGCCGTCGACTGATCAGCGCCGTGCCCAGGGTGGCCAGCCCGATCGCGCCCGCCGCCGCGCCCAGGACCACTGGCAGCTGGCGCTCGCTCGCGGTGAAGACGTTGCTCAGGGTGACGCCCGCCGAGACCAGCCCGACCACCGAGCCGTCCGGCGCGTACACCGGGACCACCGTCTGGACCAGCGGGCCGAGCGTGCCGTTGAGCTGCTCCGTCACCACCTGGCCGTGCAGCGCGGGCTCGTAGGTGCCGATGAACTTCTGACCGATCTGGGCCGGGTTGGGGTGGGTGTAGCGGATGCCCTGGTCGTTCAGCACCACGATGAAGTCCACGCCCGAGGCGACCCGCGCGGACTGCGCCTTCGGCTGCAGGATCGCGGTGGGGTCGGGGGAGTGCAACGCGGCCACCATGCCCGGCGAGTTGGCGAAGGCCTGCGCGACCGCCACCGTCCGGTTGGCGGCCTCGCGGTCGGCGTCGTTGTGCGACTGCACCACCAGCGCCACCGCCGCCCCCGCAACGAGCAGCAGCACGATCAGGATCTGCAGCGCGAACACCTGCCCGGCCACCGACCGGTGTCGTATCGGTCGCGACCGCTTCGCTCGTGGCAACTGTTGCCGACCGTGTGGGCGCCCACCGAAGGAGCCGGCGTCGCCGGTGGCACCAGAGGCCGACGGAGCCCAGGATCGGCCCGGATTTCGGGCCATACGGTCATATTTGCACTCCGTATAGCCTGCGACCACCCCGTCCCTTCGGCCGTTTGGCCTTCCCCGCCCCGGCTTGGCAAGATCGCAGGGTGTCCGAACCCAGCGCCATCACCGACCCCGCCGACCCCCGTCTCGCCGACTACACCGGCCTCACCGACGTCGAACTGCGCCGCCGCCGCGAACCCGCCGAGGGCCTGTTCATCGCCGAGGGGGAGAAGGTCATCCGCCGCGCCCTCGCGGCCGGCTACCGGATGCGGTCGATGCTGCTCACCGCCAAGTGGCTGGACGTGATGGCCGACGTCATCGCCGAGGCCGACGCCCCCGTCCACGTGGTCGAACCCGCCCTCGCCGAGGCCGTCACCGGCTACCACGTCCACCGCGGTGCCCTCGCCTCGATGGAGCGCAAGCCCCTCCCGGCCGCGGCCGACCTGCTCGCCGGGGCCCGCCGGGTCGCCGTCCTGGAAGGCCTGGTCGACCACACCAACCTCGGCGCCATCTTCCGCAGCGCCGCTGCCCTCGGCATGGACGCCGTCCTGCTCTCACCCGACTGCGCCGACCCGCTCTACCGTCGCGCCGTCAAGGTCTCCATGGGCGCCGTCTTCGCCGTCCCCTACGCCCGCCTCGACCCCTGGCCCGCCGCCCTCGGCACCGTCCGCGACGCCGGCTTCACCCTCCTCGCCCTCACCCCCGCGGACACGGCCGTCGACCTCGCCGGCCTCGCCCCCCACACCCTCCCCAAAACGGCCCTCATGCTCGGCGCCGAAGGCGAAGGCCTCACCCCCCACGCCATCGCCGCGGCCCACCACCCCGTCCGCATCCCCATGGCCCACGGCATCGACTCCCTCAACGTAGGCGCCGCAGCCGCCGTGGCCTTCTACGCCGTCACCACCCCCTGACCCCTCCGCCGCGCAGCTCCCCACCGCACACACCGGCCAGACCCTGCGCAGGAAGTCGGCCCGTCCGACTTCCCACGTCCATCTCGGGCCGCCCCTACCTCGCCCATGGCCCAGCCGGTTACTTCTCGATCGGCTCGGCTACTCCGCCGTGGCTGGCTCTCGCCCAGCCGCCCGACTCCGGTCGGCATCTGCCCACACGCGCGCAGGCCTGCGCCGGCCGGGGCTCCGCATCGCCCCGGGCTCGGCCCTGCGCGTAGGAAGTCGGCCGGGTCGACTCGCCACGCAGATCCAAGCTCGCGCTGATCGGCATCGGTGCCGCGCCGGAGACCGGCCACACCGACTCACCGGAAGTCGGCCGGGCCGACTTTCCACTCCCCGCCTCAGCCCGCCGGAGCCGTGGGCGGCGCAGGAGCGGCCGCCGGGGGCGGGGTGGTGAGGCCGGTGCCGCCGGAGGCGCCGGCGCCGGGCCAGGATTCGTCGAGGGTGCCGTCGGCGCGGACGGTGTAGCGGGTGGAGGTGACCGCGCCGGTGGCGGCCACGCGCTCCTCGCGGACGACCGCGCTGCCGTCCAGGCGCCAGGTGGCCGAGGCCTGCGGGTCGGCCGTCGAGGTGCGGGAGGTGGTGGCGACCGGGTTGTCCCCGGCGAAGGTGTAGAGCTGGACGAGGTCGACCGGCGCCGACCCCTCGGCCCGCCGCAGCACGATGACCGCGGCCGGCTGCCCCTTGTACCGGGCAGGCAGCACGGCGCTCAGCGCGACCTGCGGCCCGGGCCCGGCCGAGTGCCCGTCCTTCAGGGCGATCACGGCCCCTCCCGCCCCGTCGGGGTAGCTGCGGTTCGGCCAGTTCACCACCGGACCCGGCCCCTGGGCGGGTGCCAACGCCCCGTCCGCCGCACCGCCGCGGGCCGCCGCCGGTAGCGGCGTCGCCGAGGACTGGGGAGCGGCGTCCACTGAGGTCCCGGGCACCGCCTGCTCGCCTCCGCGGCCACCGCGGTGGTCCGCCGTCGCCGTCTGTCCGACCGGCGGCCGCGCCCCCTGGTTGTTGCGGTTCTCGCACCCCTGGGCCGCCGCGATGGCCAGCGCGACGCCGATCGTCACGGTGACGAAGACCACCAGCCGCTGCCTCAGCAGTCGCTGCCGCGCCGTGCCGGGCCGCCCGCCGGGAGCCGGGGTGTGCTGCCGATCCCGGGACCGGGGATGCCCGGGCGGCGGAGTCTGCGGGCGGTCCCGCAGCGGACGGGTGACCGGCGTCGCCTCGGGCCGCTGGGGCGGAGCAGCCGGGCGCCGTGCCGGCAGCCCCGCCTGCCCGGCGGGGCCACCGGGCCGACCGGCCGCCGCCGCTCTGGCCCGTGCCGGAGCGGCCGGTTCGGGCGAGCGCCCCGGTGCGGGAACCCCCTGCCGGAGGGCTTCCGGTGCAGGGGCCTGCGGCGGAGCCGCCGGAGCGGCCCGTCGTGCCGCGCGTGCACCGCCACCGGCGGCCCCCGTCGCCGCGCCGCGCGCCGCCAGTTCGCTGAGCCGCTCGTGCAGCGCGGCCGCGCCCGGCCGTTCGGCGGGCTCCTTGGCCAGGCAGGCCCGGATCAGCGGGGCGAGCTGCGGGGGGACGGCCGACAGGTCGGGCTCCTCGTGGACGACCCGGTACAGCATCACCTCGGAGGAGGCCCCAGACCCGAACGGCGTGTCCCCGGTGAGTGCGTACGCCAGTGTCGCCCCGAAGGCGAAGACGTCCGTGGCCGGGGTGACGGTCGCGCCGCGGACCTGCTCGGGTGCGAGGAAGCCGGGCGAGCCGACCGCCGTGCCGACGTGGGTGAGGGTGCTGGCGCCGCGTGACCACGCGATGCCGAAGTCGATGATCCGCGGGCCGCGCGGTGAGAGCAGGATGTTGGACGGCTTGAGGTCCCGGTGGACGACCCCGGCCTCGTGTACCTTGACCAGGCCGTCGGCCAGCGCCGCCCCGATCCGGGCGGCTTCGGGCCAGCTCAGCGGCCCCTCGTCGCCGACCCGCTTGTAGAGCGAGGGCCCGGGGACGTAGGCGGTGGCCAGCCAGGGCCGGTCGGCCTCGATGTCCGAGCCGACGACGCGGGCGGTGCAGCCGCCGCGGATCCGGGAGGCGGCGGCGATCTCGCGGGCGAAGCGGGTGCGGAACTCCTGGTCCTCGGCGAGTTCGGCGCGGATCAGCTTGAGTGCGACGCGTTGCCCCCGGCGGTCGGAGCCGAGGTAGACCACGCCCATGCCGCCGGCGCCCAGTCGCCGGTGCAGGCGGTACGGCCCGACGATGCGGGGGTCCTCACGCCTCAGCCGCATCATCGCCATGTCTCGTTCCCCGTCAGCCTGTGGGTGAGGCCCCGTCGGTTGGGGCATCGTCAGTTCCTGTCTGGCACAGCTTACGGACTGCCCGCTGCGGTGTGCTGATACGCAACACCTCAAGCCATCGTGCGATGGTCGGATCTTGCTGTGAGCTGCAGGTCACAGGGGTGTCGAATCGTTTCTCGGGGTAACCCCTCAGGGTTCCCCCGGGGGTGGGGTGCGGCCTGTCTCCCCCTCCGGTAGTACGCCTTGAGTCTGAGCGTCATCCTCCGGGATGCCCGAGGAACAGTACGACGGCATGACGCCCGGAAGGCCCCCTGACCAATAGCGTTCTGCTCAGCGGTGGACGGGAAGCTCGTCCCCCGAGGTAAGCCGTCCACCGCGCCAACTCGATCGGATCAGGAGCAGGGCCATGGCATCGCAGCAGACGGGCACCACCCGCCGCCGTCGGCCGGCCTTCACCCAGTCCCAGTCCGCCGAGCAGCCCACCCGGCACCCCGCCGTCGCGCTGGCCATGGCCCTGCCGTGCGCCGTGCTCCTGGTACTGCTGTTCGGCGGGTGGGATCAGATGGCCAACCAGGCCGAGGCCCTGGTCGACCTGATCGGCCGCTGAGGAAGGAACACCAGAACGGGCACTGGTCCCCTGGGGACGGGGAGCAGTGCCGCCGGGGAGGCCGCGGCCGCGTTGACACGCGGACGGGCGAGAGCGGTCCGCAGAGCACCCCGGCAGGCGGAGATGCCGCGTACGGACGTCGGTGAGGACGACCGTACGCGGCTCTTCTCTTTTCCGATCTTTTCCGACCTCCGCCGGAACGACCGTCCCGGAGCGACCGACCGGAGTGACAAAACGGCCGGGGCCACGAACCATACGGTTCGCGGCCCCGGCCGTTACTGTGCGCGATACTGGGATTGAACCAGTGACCCCTACCGTGTCAAGGTAGTGCTCTCCCGCTGAGCTAATCGCGCCTGGTGTGGCGGTCCTGCAGCGGACCCCGAAGGATCCGACGTGCGCGATACTGGGATTGAACCAGTGACCCCTACCGTGTCAAGGTAGTGCTCTCCCGCTGAGCTAATCGCGCCTGGTGTGGCGGTCCTGCAGCGG
>NZ_JBEXKB010000005.1:0-66044 GCF_040609455.1 Kitasatospora sp. NPDC004669 | reverse complement strand
GGACCCCGAAGGATCCGACGTGCGCGATACTGGGATTGAACCAGTGACCCCTACCGTGTCAAGGTAGTGCTCTCCCGCTGAGCTAATCGCGCGGGGAGGTCCCCCGGTGGAACCGGGTGAGCCTCTTGGAGGTGGAGACGGGATTTGAACCCGTGTACACGGCTTTGCAGGCCGTTGCCTCGCCTCTCGGCCACTCCACCAGGCAACACACGAAGAACGATCTTACACCGTTCTCCATCGAGCGGACGACGAGATTCGAACTCGCGACCCTCACCTTGGCAAGGTGATGCTCTACCAACTGAGCCACGTCCGCCTGTCTCCCAGGAGCTTCACCGCTTTTCTTCGGCTGCGCTCCCTGGCGACGTGTTGAACTCTAGCGGATTCCTGGGCCAGCTAAAAATCCGTTCCCGCAGCGTGCCGAGGGGAGGCCCCCGGCGTGCCGTCCGGTCCGCCCTCCGCACCGGTCACCGGCCGCCACCTGCGGTGCTTCCGGACGATCATCCGCAGGCCATCCAGCGCACACCCGCGCGACGCGCAGAACCGCTCGTACGCGGGGGCACGAGCCCGGCCGGGCCCGCGCCCCCCGACCTACACTTCAGGCACCGCCACCCCCAGCACGACCGCGCAGGAGAACCGTGTCCGGCCACCCCGACCCCCGCACCCCGCTCGCCCGCTTCGGAGGCCGCCTGGCCACCGGCCTGCGTGACGTCACCTCGGACCCGGCCGCGCTCGACTCCTCCGGCTACTGGGCCGTCGCCTACGACTTCGAGGGCCGGCTGACCTGCGCACGCTTCGACGAGGTCCGCCCCGCCCCCGCTCCGCCCTCCGGCGCCGGCTGGCGAGGCCCGGACGCCGGCAGCTGGCACAGCTCCCTGGACCGCGCCGCCTACACCGCGGGCGTACGCCGCATCCGCGAGCACATAGCCGCCGGCGAGGTCTACCAGGCGAACCTCTGCCGGGTGCTGTCCGCGCCGCTGCCCGACCCCGACCGCAGCGACATCGACGCCCTCACCGGCCTGCTCGCCCACGGCAACCCCGCCCCCTACGCGGGCACCATCCGGCTGCCCGAGCACGGCGTCGAGATCGCCACCGCCTCTCCCGAGCTCTATCTGCGCCGCAGCGGACGCACCGTCTCCTCCGGCCCGATCAAGGGCACCGGCCGCACCGAGGACGACCTGCTCGACAAGGACCACGCCGAGAACGTGATGATCGTCGACCTGGTCCGCAACGACCTCGGTCGCGTCTGCGAGACCGGCAGCGTCACCGTCCCCGACCTCTGCGTCGTCGAGAAGCACCCCGGCTTGGTCCACCTGGTCTCCACCGTCGAGGGCGCCCTGCGCGAGGGCGACGGCTGGCCCGGGCTGCTCGCCGCCACCTTCCCGCCCGGCTCGGTCACCGGAGCCCCCAAGTCCAGCGCCCTGCGGATCATCGAGGCCCTGGAGACCGCCCCGCGCGGCCCCTACTGCGGTGCCGTCGGCTGGGTGGACGCCGACCGCGGCGAGGGTGAACTCGCCGTCGGCATCCGCACCTTCTGGCTCGACCGGCAGGACCCCCAGGCGCCCGTCCTGCGCTTCGGCACCGGCGCCGGCATCACCTGGGGCTCCGACCCCGAACGCGAGTGGGACGAAACCGAACTGAAGGCCGCCCGCCTGGTCGCGATAGCGTCGGGCAGCGCAACCGGCCCGACCGGGGCGTGAGCCCCGCCCGCGCTCGGGGCGCGTCCTGCGGATCTCCGCCGGGCCCGCGACGCGACCTGATCCGACAAGACCCACAAGACGCGCCCCTAGGAGCAGCCTCGATGCACACCCGCACCACGAGCTGGGTCAACGGGACACTCGTCGACTCCGCCGACGCCGCCCTGTCCGTCCTGGACCACGGACTCACCACCGGCGACGGTGTCTTCGAGACCATGAAGGCCGTCGACGGCAAGGCCTTCGCGGTCACCCGCCACCTCGACCGGCTCACCCGCTCCGCCCGCGGCCTCGGCCTGCCCGACCCCGACCACGACCTGGTCCGTGAGGCCTGCGCCCAGGTCCTCGCCGCCAACCCCGCCCCGCTCGGCCGCCTGCGGGTCACCTACACCGGCGGCGACTCCCCGCTCGGCTCCGAGCGCGGCACCGCCGCCCCGACCCTGGTGGTCGCCCTCGGCGCCATCAACCGCCGCCCCGACGAGACCGCCGTCGCCGTCGTCCCCTGGCGCCGCAACGAGCACAGCGCCGTCGCCGGCCTCAAGACCACCTCGTACGCCGAGAACGTGGTCGCCCTGGCCGCCGCCCACCGGGCCGGCGCCTCCGAGGCCCTGTTCGCCAACACCGCGGGCCGACTCTGCGAGGGCACCGGCTCCAACGTCTTCACGGTCATCGGCGGCCGCCTGCTCACCCCCGTCCTCGCCTCCGGCTGCCTGGCCGGCATCACCCGGCGACTGGTCATCGACTGGTGCGGCGCCGAGGAGGCCGACCTCCCGCTCAGCGCCCTCCAGGACGCCGAGGAGATCTTCCTGACCTCCACCACCCGCGACGTCCAGGCCGTCACCCGCGTCGACGACCGCGAACTGCCCGGCATCGGCCCGGTCACCGCCAAGGCCATGGCCGTCTTCGCCGAGCGCAGCGGCGACGACCTCGACCCGTGAGCCCCGCCCCGGGCAGCCGTGACGGGCTGCGCGGATAACCTTCCCGACGAGGGGAAGGGACCACCACATGACCACCACGCTGCGCCCCGAGGGCCCGGAGACACCCACCACGGCCGGCGGCCGCACCAGACGCTGGCGGATCCTGGCGAACGGCCACCCGGTCGGCGCGTTGCGTACCACCTCGGCCCGGCACGGCAGCCAACTCTGGGGCGAGATATCGGAGTTGGAGGTCACTGAGGGTCGCGGCCGGGGGCGCGGCACGTTCGGCGCGCTGGCCGCGGAGGAGGTGCTGCGCAACTGGGGCTGCACCCGGGTGGACGTCAACGTCCCCGAGTCGGCCCCGATCGCCCGCGGCCTCGCCGCCACCCTCGGCTACACCGAGCGGATGCGGAACCTGGGCAAGACCCTGACCGCCGCCCCCGCCCTGACCGCCGGCGTCACCGCCCGCCCGATCGACGCCACGGAGTTCCCGGCCTGGCTCGGCCGGGCGGCGGAGGGCTACGTCGCCTCGCTCATGGGCTCCGGCCTCAGCGAGGAGCAGGCCCGCGCCAAATCGTGGCTGGACCACCAGAACGTGCTCCGGCAGGGTGCCGACAGCCCCGGCGTCGCCCTGCGCCGACTGTACGGCGCCGACGGCGCACCGGAGCCGCTCGGCTCGCTCTGGGTGGAACTCCACCTGCGCGACCTGCCGGACGGCACACCGCTCGCCTGGGTCATGGTCGTGGAGGTGTCCCCGGCCCACCGGGGCCGGGGACACGGTCGCACCCTGATGCTGCTCGCCGAACGCGAGTGCCTGGCCGCCGGGGTGCGCGAGATCGGCCTCAACGTCTTCTCCGGCAACGAGGTCGCCATCCGCCTCTACGACTCGCTCGGCTACCGGATCACCGGCCGGTGTCACGGCAAGCCCCTGTGAGGAGTCGACGGAACGTCAGGAGGCCCCGGCCGCCTCGATGACGGTGACGATCCGCTCCCGCAGCCCCTCCTGGCTCCGCCCGCCGTCCAGCCGCTCGCCGCCGATCACGTACGTCGGCGTGCCGGTGATCCCGATCGCCTTGCCCTCGGCCTGGTCGGCGTCCACGGTCAGCATGTGTCGGCCGTCGATGAGCGCGGTCTCGACCTCCTCGACGTCCGCCCCGACCTCCCGGGCCACCTCCAGCAGCACCTGCTGCCCGCGCGCGTCCAGCTCCTCGACCCGAGCCAGCAGCGCTTCGACGAACGGCCAGCCCAGCCCCTGGGCGAACGCCTCCTCGGCCGCCTCCGCGGCGGCGTAGGCGTGCTTGTGCTTCTCCAGCGGGAAGTGCCGAAGTTCCACCGGCAGCGCGTCGCCGTACTGCGCGCGAAGCGCCCGTACGTCGTCCAGTGCGGTGCGGCAGTCCGGGCACTGGAGGTCGCACCAGAACTCAAGGCGGGGGAGGGAACCATCGATCATTCCCCCAGTGTTCCATCAGTGGGTGCCCGTTCCCGCCGGCGGTGCGCCCGAGGGCGGACCGACAGGGAGGCACCGGTGACCATGACGACCGCAAGCGAAGGGACGAGCCCGTGCTGACCGCGGCGATCAGCTTCCTCCTCACCGCCGGCGCAGTGGCGGTCGCGGGCCTGCGGGCCTGGCGGCGGCGCTTCCGCTCGGCGAGCCGGTGGTTCGCGGTGGCCCTGCTGCCCGCCGGGCTCTACCTGACCGGGCTGTTCCCGTTGGCCGGCACGATCGGCCGGGAGTTCGCCGACTGGGCGGCCAAGCTGGTCTTCGACCCCCGGGTGTGGACCGGCATCGTGCTGCTGGGCGTCTCCACCGTCCTGCTGCTCACCACCCGGTGGGTGGGCCGCCGCGATGCCGTCGAGGGCGCGCCGGAGCGCCCGGCGGCGGCCGGACCGACCCCCGAGCGCCCTGTGGTGGCCCAAGCGCCGAAGGCCCCGAAGAAGTCGGCGGCGGGCAAGCGGGACGACGGCCTCGGCGACTTCGCCGACATCGAGGAGATCCTCCGCAAGCGGGGAATCTGAGCCCGCCGGGAGCGTCAGGCGGAGGCCACGGCCTCCGCCGACCGCTGCCGCGCCCGGTAGGCGGCGACGTGCAGCCGGTTGCCGCAGGTGCGGCTGTCGCAGTAGCGCCGGGAGCGGTTCCGGGAGAGGTCCACGAAGACCCGCGCGCAGTCCGGCGCCTCGCACCGGCGCAGCCGCTCCCGCTCGCCCGCCATGAGGATGAAGGCCAGCGCCATACCCAGCTCGGCCGCGAGGTGGTCGCCGAGCGCGGCGTGCGGCGCGAAGTAGTGCATGTGCCAGTCGTGGTGGTCGTGGTTGACCAGTCGGGGCGTCGTCCCGGCGGCCGCGACGACCGCGTTGACGAGTTCGGCGGCCTCTTCGGTGGACTCCGTCGCGAACACCTCGCGCAGTCGGGTGCGCAGCTCGTGCACCCGCCGCAGGTCGTCCTCGGTCAGCGAGTCGATCTCGCTGATCTCCTGGCGGACCACGAAGGCGTCCAGCGCGGCGATGTCCGGCAGCCGCTCGTCGCCGCACACCTCGGGCGCGGTGTTGAGCAGATCCACGAGGATGCTCAGCGCGCACTCGGTGTCATGGGTGATCAGCACGTTGGGGCTCCTCGCGCAGGGGGACTCCGGTGCCCCGCGTCCACGGTTACCCCAGACCATACCGGCCCTTGCGGCAGAAGGGCGGCGCGTTCGTTCGAAGGCCAGTACGGATTCCGCCAGAGTGTCCCAAAGCGGGCGTCGCCCGGGCGTGAGGCCCCCGCTGTAGGGCAGCTGCGCGGCTTCTGCGCGGCCCCGCAGGGCCTCGGGAATGACGCGGGCGCCCCGACAGCGAGGCCGGCCACCCGTACGGATGGCCGGCCTCACTGCCGGGCGCCTGGAGTGCCGTGGCCCCGCTCTGGTGGGAGCGGGGCCTGTCACCGGCCCCGAGACCGCGTCGTGCGCGGCTGAGTCCGCTGCCGTGCCCCCGAGTAGGACGGCTGCGATGACGGCAGGAGGTGCGGCCCCACTGACGATGGGGCTGGACCGCCTCCGGTCGGGGTCAGCTTTCGGCGAGGATGTGGGACAGCTCCCGGTCAAGGTCGAAGTGACGGTGTTCGGTGCCGGGGGGCACCGCGGCGTCCGTCCGCTTGAGGAACGACTCAAGCGCCCGGGCCGGGGCCTCCAGCAGGGCTTCTCCTTCCGGAGAGCTCAGCGCGATGCAGACCACCCCTTGCCCGTGGCTGCGCGACGGCCACACCCGGACGTCGCCGGTACCGGTGGGTCGGTGCAGCCCCTCCGCGAGGAGATCTCGGGCGAACACCCACTCCACGGTCTCGTCGGCGCCCGTGTGGAACGTGGCGTGTACGGCGTAGGGGTCGGCGGTGTCGTAGCGCAGGCCCGCGGGGACGGGCAGTGAGGACTCGCTGGACACGATGAGGCGCAGGTGCAGCTCGCAGCTGACCGTGGTGTTCATAAGCGCCATGGCCTTTCGCTCAGTGTGCGCTCGGGGATTCGCACGTCGGCGAACGGACCATCCCACCTCCAAGACCGATGTAAACCCCTCTGTCCCGATTCGGGCGCGAGTCGTACCCCTTACGGCGCATTGCGGAATCGTCGCGGAGTACCCGCCCGGGGCATTACCGGCGGTTCTTCTCTTCTCGGCCGGTTTCCGGGTCGGCATGTAGTCGGTCTGTACGAAGCACCAAGGCGGGTCGGGAACAGGGGATCGGGTGGTGCGGCCGGGCCCGACGAGTCGGCCGCGTGGTCGGGAGGGCGGGGCGGGGTCCGGGCCCCCGCCCGGGCGTACGGCGGCCGGCGCCCCTGGGTGGGGCCCTCCGCCGGGAGGGTGTTCGGAGCACCCCCCGAGATGCGGTAATGTTTTCCCTGCACCCGGGCGATTAGCTCAGCGGGAGAGCACTTCGTTCACACCGAAGGGGTCACTGGTTCGATCCCAGTATCGCCCACCGGAATGCATTGTGATATGTGAGGCCCAGTCGATTATCGGCTGGGCCTTACATGTATTTCCAGAATGCCCCCGAAGTGCCGTCGCTAATCCGACTGAGGCTCAGTCATCTTCCGTGTGGAGCGCGAGTTCTGCAGGTGCGCCAGCCGCGCCGGGAAGGGGCGAGTTGTACGGCCTCCCCCAAACGGTGCTATAGTTCATCTCGTTGCCCGGGCGATTAGCTCAGCGGGAGAGCACTTCGTTCACACCGAAGGGGTCACTGGTTCGATCCCAGTATCGCCCACCGGACAGCACGCAGGCCCTGACCAGGAAACCGGTCAGGGCCTGCGGCGCGTTCGGGGCCCTTCCCGCTACGCCGCCGCCTCGCAACCGTGTTCGGGCTCCAACCGGCGGCCGCAGCCGCACCGGGCGGGCCGCAGCGGCCAGGACAGGTCCACCCGCTCCGGCGTCCCCGACCGGTCGAACCAGCTCTGCAGCCCCCGCGCCTGCGCCGCGTGCCAGACCGCCTGCCGCAGGTGCAGCTCCGCCGCCGTCAGTGCGCCCAGCGCCGCCGGGTAACGGGCGCCTATTCGCCGGGTCAGCGAGAGCGCAGCCGTCGCGTCCGCCGCCGCGTCGTGCGCCCCGGTGAGATCGACGCCGTAGTGCGCGCACAGGTCGGTCAGCGTCCGGCGGCCCTTGCGGTAGCGGTCCACGTGCTTGTCCAGCACCCGCGGATCCAGCACCAGCAGCCCGGCGCCGTCCAGCCCGCCGGTCAGCGTCAGCCCGTGGTGGCGGCGCAACTCCCGGTCCAGCAGCGTCAGATCGTAGGGCGCGTTCATCACCACCACCGGGTGCCCGGCCCGTGCCTGGGCCGCCAGTGCGCGGGTGACCTCCGCCACCACCGCGCGGGCCGGCCGGCCGTACGCCCGGACCCGCTCGTCGGTGATGCCGTGCACCGCGCGGGCGCCGTCCGGGATCGGCACGCCCGGATCGGCGAGCCAGGTGGTGGTCTGCGCCGGTGCGCCCGGGGTCGGTTGGACGACCAGCGCGGCCGAGACGATCCGGTCGGTCTCGACGTCCACGCCGGTGGTCTCGGTGTCGAAGGAGGCGAGCGGGCCGGTGTACCAGTAGTGCTGCATGACTGCCCCTCAGGCGTGCGTTCCGCGCACTGGTGATACCCGGTTCTGACGCCCGCTCAACCCGTTTGGCCCGGGCCCGACCGGGGATCCTGCCCAAGGGCGTTCCGTCCGAGTCCGGACGGGTCCGGAGCAGGGGGAGGCCACGGGGCGATGGCACTGACACAGCCGCAGCCCGAGGAGGCGGCGGCCGCACTACGGGGGAACCTCGCAGTCACCGCCTGCATGGAGACACTGCAGGTCGGCTATCTGCACGCGGTCGCCGCCGCGTCCGGCTGCTCGCTCTCCCAGCCGTTCCCGGACAACGGCATCGACTGGCAGGTCAGCCACGGCTCCCGGGCGCACGAGGTGGACGACGAGGTCACCATCAAGATCCAGCTGAAGGCCACCCAGCAGATCGCGCCCGACCCGGCCGGGCCGTTCTTCAGCTTCACGCTGGACAACGACCACCTGCGCAAGCTCGCCCGCGCCCGGGTCGCCGTCCCGCGCATCCTGGTCGTGATGCTGCTGCCGCGCCGGGTCGACCAGTGGCTCCGGGTCCGCCCGGACGCCCTGGAACTGCGGCACTGCTGCTACTGGGTCAACCTGGCCGGCCACCCGATCACCGGGCAACGGCGCACCAACGTCCGGGTGCCCACCGACAAGGTCTTCGACGACCGCGCGCTCTGCGACATCATGGCCCGGGTCGGCGCGGGCGACAGCCCGTGACCGCCCGGCCCCGGCAGCGAGGAACTGGACCCATGACACTGCCGCACGGACCGGACCACCCGTCCCGGGCCCTGCCCGACCCGGCCACCGTGGACCCCGCGGTGCTGGCCACCCTGCTCGCCCGGCACGGCTGGGTCCGACGCGGCGGCCCCGCCGCCCGGTACGGACGCTGGACCCCGCCGGACGACGAACCCGGTACCAGCCTGCTCGTCCCCGCCGGCGACGGCTTCGACGACGCCGTGGAACTCCTCACCGACGCCGTCACCGCCCTCTCCCGCTCCCGCACCCCCTCCGCCCGCTCGATCCTGCTCGCCCTCGCCGTCCCCGGCGACGAACTGCGCTGGCGCCGCGAACTGCCCGGCCCCCTCGATGCCACCCCCTGGGACGACGCCGAGCGGCTCCAGCGGGCGGCGCGCGCGATGCTCGCCGCCGGGGCCAAGGCCGGCCGGACCACCGCCGCCTACTTCGGCGCCCGGCTGGACGGCCTCGCCGGGGACTTCCTGGACCGGGTCCTGGTCGTCGAACAGGGAGTCGTCGAGCAGGGCGCCGCCCTGACCGCCTACACCCCCGCCCCCGAGGGCCGGGCCGCCGTCACCACCCTGGTCCGCGCCTTGGAGGCGCTGCGCGAGGCCGTCGACTACCGCCGGGTCAGCGGCGGGCCCGAGGCCCTCGAGAACGCCGTCCAGTCCGGGGTCAGCCGCGAACTCGTCCAGGCCGTCGAGGATCTGGTGCGCGGCGCGACCGCCGCCCGGCTCACCGTCGCCTGGTCGCCCGCCGCCGGAACTCCGGGCGGATTCGGCGACCGCCGGATCGACCTCGACTTCTCGCCCGGCGACCTGCCGGCCCTGGCCGAGGCCGCCGACCTGCTGGAGCGGATCGAGCCCGCCGTCGACGTCACCGTGGTCGGCGTGGTCGTCCGGCTCAAGCGCGCCGACCTGTCCGGTCCCGGCGCGGTCCGGCTGCGGGTGCTCGGCGGCGCCGACGTCCGCGAACTCAAGCTGCGCCTGCCCGACCCCGACTACCGACTCGCCGCCGAGGCCCACCTCTCCGGTGTCCCGGTCCGGGTCTGCGGCCGGCTGGAGCGGCGCGACGGCTTCCGCCGGCTGACCCGGGCCCACGGCCTTGAGCTGTGCGGTTGGGAGGAGGGCGACCGCGAGCAGCTGCTGAAGGGGCTCCAGGACGGGGGAGAGCGGACGTAGGTGCGCGGTGCGGGTGGCGCTCTCGGTACCATCGTCACGCGCAGCGCAGTGTTGCGTCCTCTGAATCCAGCACGTCAGGAGAGACCGGTGACGGACGTCCGGGTAATCATCAGCCGCGAACCCGATCGGGAAGAGCGCGTGGTGACGACGGGCACTACGGCCGCCGAGCTCTTCGCCGACGACCGCTCGATCATCGCCGCCCGCGTCGGCGGCCAGCTCAAGGACCTCGCCTACGTCCTCCAGGACGGCGACGAGGTCGAGCCGGTCGCGATCGGCAGCAAGGACGGCCTCGACATCCTGCGCCACTCCACCGCGCACGTCATGGCCCAGGCCGTGCAGCAGCTCTACCCGGAGGCCAAGCTCGGCATCGGCCCGCCGGTCAAGGACGGCTTCTACTACGACTTCGACGTCGAGAAGCCCTTCCACCCCGATGACCTCAAGGCCATCGAGAAGAAGATGCAGGAGATCATCAAGCGCGGGCAGAAGTTCTCCCGCCGCGTGGTCACCGACGAGGCCGCCCGCGAGGAGCTGGCCGCCGAGCCGTACAAGCTGGAGCTGATCGGCCTCAAGGGCTCCGCCGCCACCGCCGGCGAGGGCGCCGACGTCGAGGTCGGCGCCGGCGAACTCACCATCTACGACAACCTGGACGCCAAGTCCGGCGACCAGTGCTGGGGCGACCTCTGCCGCGGCCCGCACCTGCCCAGCACCCGGCACATCCCGGCGTTCAAGCTGATGCGCAACGCGTCCGCCTACTGGCGCGGCAGCGAGAAGAACCCGCAGTTGCAGCGCATCTACGGCACCGCCTGGCCGACCAAGGACGAGCTGAAGGCCCACCTGGACTTCCTCGTCGAGGCCGAGAAGCGCGACCACCGCAAGCTCGGCAACGAGCTCGACCTCTTCTCCATCCCCGAGGAGATCGGCTCCGGCCTCGCCGTCTTCCACCCCAAGGGCGGCATCATCCGCCGCGCCATGGAGGACTACTCGCGCAAGCGGCACGAGGAAGAGGGCTACGAGTTCGTCTACACCCCGCACGCCACCAAGGGGAAGCTCTTCGAGAAGAGCGGCCACCTGGACTGGTACGCGGACGGTATGTACCCGCCCATGCAGCTCGACGAGGGCGTGGACTACTACCTCAAGCCGATGAACTGCCCGATGCACAACCTGATCTTCGACGCGCGCGGCCGTTCGTACCGTGAACTGCCGCTGCGCCTCTTCGAGTTCGGGACGGTGTACCGCTACGAGAAGTCGGGTGTCGTGCACGGCCTGACCCGTGCCCGCGGCTTCACGCAGGACGACGCCCACATCTACTGCACCCGTGAGCAGATGGCGGAGGAGCTCGACTCCACGCTGACCTTCGTGCTCAACCTCCTCCGCGACTACGGTCTGACCGACTTCTACCTGGAGCTGTCGACCAAGGACCCGGTGAAGTACGTCGGCAGCGACGAGACCTGGGAGGAGGCCACCCGCGTCCTGGCGAGCGTGGCCGAGAAGCAGGGCCTGCCGCTGGTTCCGGACCCGGGCGGCGCGGCCTTCTACGGCCCGAAGATCTCGGTGCAGGCGAAGGACGCCATCGGCCGCACCTGGCAGATGAGCACCATCCAGCTCGACTTCAACCTGCCGGAGCGCTTCGACCTGGAGTACACCGCGGCGGACGGCTCGCGTCAGCGGCCGGTCATGATCCACCGCGCACTGTTCGGCTCGATCGAGCGCTTCTTCGCGGTGCTGCTGGAGCACTACGCCGGTGCCATGCCGCCGTGGCTGGCCCCGGTCACCGTGACCGGCATCCCGATCACCGACGAGCACGTGCCGTACCTGCTGGAGGTCGCGGCCGAGCTCAAGAAGCACGGGATCCGGGTCGAGGTGGACACCTCGGACGACCGCATGCAGAAGAAGATCCGCAACGCCCAGAAGAGCAAGGTTCCGTACATGCTCATCGCCGGCAACGACGACGTCGAGGCGGGTGCCGTCTCCTTCCGCTACCGCAACGGCGAGCAGAAGAACGGCGTTCCGGTGGCGGACGCGGTCCAGGAGATCATGGACGCGGTGAAGAACCGCATCCAGGTGTGACGCCGTAGTCGGACCATCACGCGCGAGGCAGGCTCTCGAAGAGTCTGCCCCGCGCGGC
This sequence comes from Kitasatospora sp. NPDC004669, assembly GCF_040609455.1. NCBI lineage: Bacteria > Bacillati > Actinomycetota > Actinomycetes > Kitasatosporales > Streptomycetaceae > Kitasatospora > Kitasatospora sp. NPDC004669. The sequence goes on along the minus strand of NZ_JBEXKB010000005.1, from coordinate 54,347 downwards.
TTTGCAACCACGGTTGGGCGAATATGCTGATCAGCATGACGACTGAGCCGGAACTGCAGCGGGGCGTCGGTGAGCCGGACGGCTTCCGCCGCCTGTGGACCCCCCATCGGATGGCGTACATCCAGGGTGAGAACAAGCCCACCGGCCCGGCTCCGGACGACGGTTGTCCGTTCTGCTCGATCCCGTCGCTGAGCGACGAGGACGGGCTGATCATCGCCCGGGGGAGTGCCGTGTTCGCGGTGCTGAACCTGTACCCGTACAACGGCGGGCACCTGATGGTGGTCCCGTACCGGCACGTGGCCGACTACACCGACCTGGACGAGGCGGAGACGGCCGAGCTGGCCGATTTCACCAAGAAGGCGATGACCGCGCTGCGGGCCGCCTCCGGGGCACACGGGTTCAACATCGGGATGAACCAGGGGACGGCGGCGGGCGCCGGGATCGCGGCGCACCTGCACCAGCACGTGGTGCCGCGCTGGGGCGGGGACACCAACTTCATGCCGGTGGTCGGCCACACCAAGGTGCTGCCGCAGCTGCTGGCGGACACCCGGAAGATGCTGGCCGAGGTCTGGCCGCAGGACTGAGCCGGACGCCCGCACGAAAGCCCGTACGAAAGGGGCCTGCCACCGAACTCCTCGGTGGCAGGCCCCTTTCGGTACGTCGAGGCCGGGATCAGTCGGCGCTGAACTCGTCGACCTTGTACGGGCGGCTGCCCTGCGCCTCGGACTTGATGATCGAGGTGCGGTTCTTGAAGAAGCGGTCCGCGTCCAGGTCGTGCTCCTGGAGGAACTCCAGCGTCGCGGTGTGCACCGCGTTGAGCACCGGGACGGAGGCGTTGAGCGCGTTGTCGACCATGGAGCGGTTGTTCCAGGCGGTGGCGACCCAGGAGTGCCGCAGTCCGAAGGGTTCGGGCAGGCCGAGGCCGCCGCCGAGCCAGCCGAGCAGGCCGGGCATCCGGTAGAAGGGGGCGCGGACGGCCTGGCGGACCACCTCGTCGTTGTCGATCAGCGGGAGCTTGACGGTGCGCTCCTCCCAGAACTTCACCGTCTTGGCGACCGACTTCTCCTTGTCCTTGGGCTTGTCGAAGAAGACGCCCTTGACCGGGCCGAGCGCGTAGCCGGCCACCGAGATGCTCAGCACGTTGGCCAGCAGGGTCACCGTGACGGTGAACGTGATGACCAGCTTGCCGTCGTGGGTGATGAACTGGGTGGCCAGGTAGTGCCGGGGGCCGCCGGGGAAGGTCTGCTTGTCGGCGATGCTCTGCACGGCGAAGTCGCGCATCCGGTCGCCGTCCATGTCGGCGCTGCCGGGACGGCTGATCTCGTCGGCGCCCTCGCTGATGTCGAAGACCACCCACTGCTTGATGTTGACGTTGGGGATGCCGCTGTTGGCGACGTGGCTGACGCCGAGGCCCTTGAGGTGGGCGGAGATCCGGCGGACCAGGTCCCAGGGGTGGAAGGCGCGGAAGTCGACGTGGCCCTCGGCGGGGTGCAGGGTGTCGGCCAGGCGCCACTCGCCCCAGCGGCGGCCGGCGCCGAGGATGCCCTTCGGGCCGGCGTAGTGGTGGACGTTGGTCTCCTGCTCGGCGTCCAGGCGGCCGAGCTTGTCGCGCAGGTCGTTGGCCTTCTTGTCCAGGTCGTCGCGGGGGACGGCCTTGGCCACGGTGGCGGCGACCGCGCTGCCCTCGACCAGGTCCTGCCAGCGGGTGCGCAGGTCCTTGGCGAAGCGTTCGACGATCCGGCGGGCGAGGTACCAGCCGATCACCGGGGCGAGCATGGTGATCCGCAGATAGATGCCCAGGGCGCCGGCCGCCGGCGGGCGCAGCACGAGCAGGACCGCGAGGGCGGCGGCCGCGATCAGGGCGAGGCCGCCGTAGACGTCGGCGCCGCGGGTGTTGTCCCGCTTGAGCCAGGCGCGCAGTTGGAAGGCGCCGAGCCAGATCAGCGCGCCGGGGAGGAAGAGCAGGCCGGTGACCACGGTGACGGTGCTGAGCTGCCGGTCGCGGGCGGTGCGCAGTTCCTCGGCGGCCAGGCAGTGTTCGACGACCTGGCGGGAGTCGACACCGAAGGAGGGGACGAGGGGCTTGCGGTCGCCGCCGAGGGCGCGGGAGATCAGCGCCTTGCTGAAGGCCTCGCCGAGGTTGGGGCGGAGGAGGGCGAAGCGGCCCTTCTTCGCCGTGACGTCGGTGACGGCCGTGACGAAGTCCTTGATCTCGCCGTCCCGGTAGGCGGCCGAGGAGAGCGCCTGGGTGACGGCGGTCTGCGGGCCGGCGTCGGTCCGGGGTATCTGCGCACCCGGGGTCATGTCGAGTGTGGTCACGGTGGCGTCCCCTCCTCCCCTTGTCAGCGGCAGGTTACCGTGCCGCGGCACCCCTGCGCGGATGATCGTCTGAAGTACCGTCACAAACCGTCACGATCGAGCCGTACCCGGCCTGAGAGGCATGATGCCCAGCTTCGGCCTGGTCGATACCCGCCCGGACCGAGCGTGTCGGGCTGGTGCAGGATGGACGGTGACGCCGATGAAGGGGGTTGCCGTGAGGGATCCGGTGCTGGTGTTCGACGGGGACTGCGCGTTCTGCTCGTCCTGCGTGCGGTGGGGGGAGAAGTACCTGCGGCAGACGCTGGCCTCGGGGGGCTGGGAGGCGGTGCCGTTCCAGTTCGCGGAGCTGTCGGAGCTGGACGCGCTCGCCGGCGGCCTGGGCGAGGTGTCGGCCGAGCGGGCCGAGCGCGAGGTGCTGTGGGTGACGCCGACCGGCCGGGTGTACGGGGGCGCGCAGGCGGTGGCGCGGTTGCTGATGCGCTCCGGGGGCGCGTGGGCGTACCTGGGGGCGGTGCTGACCCTCGCGCCGGTGCGGCCGGTGGCGGCCCTGGCGTACCGCTGGGTGTCGCGCAACCGGCACCGGATGCCCGGGGGCACGGCGGCGTGCGCGCTGCCCAACCGCAAGGCGGTCGCGCACCCCTAGGGCGCGCCCTCAGTCCGTGTAGCGCCCGGCCAGGGCGGTCGGCATGGGTTCGTGGCGCAGGTAGGCGCGGGAGAACTCGGCGGTGCCGTGGGTGAGCGAGCGCAGGTCGATCGGGTAGCGGACGAGTTCGAGTTCGGGGACCTCGGCGCGCAGCAGGGTGAGGTTGGGCCCGCCCGTCTCCGTGCCGAGGACCCGGCCGCGGCGGGCGGAGAGGTCGCCGAGGACGGCGCCGAGGTACTCGTCGGGCAGCAGGACGCTGACGGCGGCGACGGGTTCGAGCAGCCGGATGACGGCGTGCTCGGCGGCGTCGCGCAGGGCGAGGGCGGCGGCGTTCTGGAACGAGGCGTCGGAGGAGTCGACGGAGTGCGCCTTGCCGTCGGTGAGGGTGACCCGGACGTCGACGAGCGGGTAGCCGGTGGCGACGCCCTTGGCGAGTTGGGCTCGGACGCCCTTCTCGACGGAGGGGATGAAGTGCTTGGGGACGGCGCCGCCGACGACGTGTTCCTGGAACTCGAAGCCGGAGCCGGCCGGCAGCGGTTCGACCTCCAGGTCGCAGATGGCGTACTGGCCGTGCCCGCCGGACTGTTTGACCAGGCGGCCGTGGCCGGCGGCGGCGGTGCCGAAGGTCTCGCGCAGGGCGACCTTGGGTTCGACGGTGTCGACGTGGACGCCGTGGCGGGTGCGCAGCCGGTCGAGGACGACCTCGGCGTGGGCCTCGCCGGTGCACCAGAGGACGAGCTGATGGGTGTCGGGGTTCTGTTCCAGGCGTAGCGCCGGGTCCTCGGCGGTGAGCCGGGTGAGGGCCTGGGAGAGCTTGTCGTCGTCGGCCTTGCTGTGGGCTTCGACGGCGATCGGCAGGAGCGCCTCGGGGAGGGTCCAGCCGTCGAGTTCGACGGGGTGGCCGGGGTCGTGGACGGTGTCGCCGGCCCGGGCGGTGGTGAGTTTGGCGGCGCAGACGAGGTCGCCGGCGATGGCGTGCGGGACGGGGCGCTGGAGCTTGCCGAAGGGGCTGGTGAGGGCGGAGACGCGTTCGTCGCCGTCCTGGTCGGCGGTGTGGGCGGGGCCGACCAGGTGGATCTTGGTGTCGGGGCGCAGGGTGCCGGCGTACAGGCGCAGCAGGCTGATCCGTCCGACGTAGGCGTCGCCGGTGACCCGGACGACCTGGGCCGCGAGCGGGGCGTCGGGGTCGCAGTCGGGGGCGGGGCGGGTGCGTTCGGTGGGGTCGGGGAAGGCGTGCGCGATGAGGTCGAGGAGTTCGGCGGCGCCGAGGCCGCTCTCGCTGGTGGGGACGGCGGGGTGGAGGGTGCAGGCGAGGACTTCGCGGCGCATGCCGGCTTCGAGGGAGTCGGGGTCGAGGGTGTCGCCGGCCAGGTAGCGCTCCATGAGGGCGTCGTCCTGGCCGGAGATGGCCTCGACGAGGCTGTCGTGGGCGGGGCCGGTGTCGGGGAGCGGGGCGGCGTCGCCGTAGGTGTCGCCGGTGAGCAGGTCGACGCTGCCGTCGGGGTGTCCGTCGTGGAGGACGGGCAGGAAGAGCGGGCGGAGGGTGTCCGGGCCGAGCTCGAAGGCGTCGTGGCAGGCGGTGAGGATGTCGTCGAAGCCGGTGCGGGCGAGGTCGAGCTTGGCGACGGCGACGGCGCGCGGGATGCCCTCGGCGGCGCACTCGCGCCAGAGGGCACGGGTGGGGGCGGTGACCGGGTCGGTGGCGGAGACGACGAAGACGGCGGCGTCGGCGGCGTGCAGGGCGGCGCGCAGGTCGGCGGTGAAGTCGGGGTGGCCGGGCGGGTCGATCAGGTTGATCTTGACGCCCTTCCATTCGAGCGGGAGCAGCGAGAGCTGGACGGAGCGCTGCTGCTGCTGCTCGATCTCCTCGTGGTCGGAGACGGTGGTGCCGTCGGCGACGCGTCCGGCGCGGCCGATGGCGCCGGCGGCGATGGCGAGGGATTCGGCGAGGGTGGTCTTGCCCACACCGCTGGAGCCGATGAGGACGACGTTGCGCAGGTCCCGGGGGCCGGTGACGGCGGGCGCCTGGCCGGCACGTGCCGTGCTGCGGTCGGGCATCGGGGTCTCCTCCCGTAGCGCCGAGGCTGTCCTTCGCAGTCTAGGCGTGCCGTGCGGATCAGGCCGGACGAGCCTGCGGCGTCCGGGTGCGTGCATCGCCGGGCGGAGGGGGGAGCCACCGCGGAGCATCGGCGACCGACGACAACGCGGCGAGGTGCGGGCCCGGGCGTCGTGGGCCCGGCCCGGTCTGCACGGGGCGCCTGTGGTCGGGTGTCGCGCCGGAGCGTGTCTCCGGCGTGGCTACGATGGGTGCGCCGGGCGGGCTCATTCGTCCGGCCGTCTGCCGCGCGTGCTGCGCCAGGCGGGTACCTGGGAGATCGGAGCGGCTGGGAAGGCCATGCTCAACAAATACGCGCGTGCCTTCTTCACACGTGTCCTGACCCCGTTCGCCGCGTTCCTGATCCGCCTGGGTGTGAGCCCGGACGCCGTGACACTGATCGGTACCGCCGGTTCGGTGGCCGGTGCGCTGGTGTTCTTCCCGCGTGGGGAGTTCTTCTGGGGCACCATCACGATCACGCTGTTCATCTTCTCGGACCTGGTGGACGGCAACATGGCCCGTCAGCTGGGCCGGAGCACCAAGTGGGGGGCCTTCCTGGACTCCACGTTGGACCGGGTCGCGGACGCGGCGATCTTCGGCGGCCTGGCGATGTGGTACGCGGGCAAGGGCGACGACAACCTGCTCTGCGCGGTGGCGATCTTCTGCCTGGCGAGCGGTCTGGTGGTGTCGTACACCAAGGCGCGGGCGGAGAGCCAGGGCCTGCCGTGTGATGTGTCGGGGCTGGTGGAGCGGGCTGAGCGGCTGGTGGCCAGCCTGGTGGCGGCCGGGGTCGCGGGTCTGCACACGTTCGGGGTGCCGTACGTGGAGTGGCTGCTGCCGGTGGCGCTGTGGCTGGTGGCGGTGGGCAGCCTGGTGACGGTGTTCCAGCGGATGCTGACCGTGCGCCGGGAGGCGTTCGAGGCCGACCGAGCGGCGGCCGGGAGCTGATGGGGGGCGTTCTGCGGTGACGGACCGACTGGTGTACTGGGCGTACGCGCTGGGGTGGGCGGTGCTGAAGCACCTGCCGGAGCCGGTGGCGCGGGGGCTGTTCGACCGGCTGGCGGACTACGCGTGGCGTCGGCGCGGCAAGCGGGTGCTCCAGCTGGAGGCGAATCTGCGCCGGGTCCGTCCGGAGCTGGACGAGGCCGCGATGCGGTCGCTGTCACGGGCCGGGATGCGCTCGTACCTGCGGTACTGGATGGAGTCCTTCCGGCTGCCGGTGTGGAGCCGGGCCAGGGTCGCCCGGGACGTCCGGGTGGAGGGCTTCGAGAACCTGCGGGGGCCGATGGAGGCCGGGCGGGGCGCGGTGATAACGCTGCCGCACATGGGCAACTGGGACCTGGCGGGCACCTGGGTGGCGCAGCAGGGATACCCGTTCACCACGGTCGCCGAGCGGTTGAAGCCGGAGCGGCTGTTCGACCGGTTCGTCGAGTTCCGGGAGGGCCAGGGCATGGAGGTCCTGGCGCTGACCGGCGGTTCGGTGAACGTGATCGGCACGCTGGCGCGGCGACTGCGTGAGGGTCGGCTGGTCTGCCTGGTGGGGGACCGGGACCTGTCGGAGGCGGGCATCGGGGTGTCCTTCTTCGGTGAGGCGACCCGGATGCCGGCCGGGCCGGCGGCGCTGTGCCAGCGGACCGGGGCGGCGCTGTTGCCGGTGACGCTCTGGTACGACGGCCCGGTGCTGCGGGCGCGGATCCACCCCGAGGTGGTGGTGCCCGAGGAGGGCGACCGCAAGGAGCGGACCCGGGCGATGACCCAGGAGATGGCGGACGTGTGGGAGCGGGGGATCCGCGAGCACCCGCAGGACTGGCACATGCTGCAGAAGTTCTGGCTGGCCGACCTGCCGGTCCGTGAGACGGTGAGGACGCCTTCCGCGGTGCGCGCGGAGGCCGCCCCGGAGGCGGCGCCGGAGCCCGCGGCGGAGGCCTCCGGGTCCTGACCCGGAGTGGGGACCTCCGGGTCCGAGCCCGCGCCCGTACGACCAGTCCGAAGGAGCTTGAGGAACCCGTGAAGATCGGCATCGTCTGCCCGTACGACTGGGACGTCCCCGGTGGGGTGCAGTTCCACATCCGGGACCTGGCCGAGCACCTGATCGGTCTGGGCCATCGGGTCTCGGTGCTGGCGCCGGCCGAGGACGACGAGGCGCTGCCGCCGTACGTGGTCTCGGCCGGGCGGGCGGTGGCGGTGCCGTACAACGGGTCGGTGGCGCGGCTGAGCTTCGGCATCCTGTCGGCGGCGCGGGTGCGGCGGTGGCTGCGCGAGGGCCGTTTCGACATCCTGCACGTGCACGAGCCGTCCTCGCCGAGCCTGTCGATGCTGGCCGCCTGGTCGGCGACCGGGCCGATGGTGGGCACCTTCCACACCTCGAACCCGCGCTCGCGGGCGATGATCGCGGCCTCGCCGATCCTGCAGCCGGGCCTGGAGAAGATGCGGGCCCGGATCGCGGTGTCGGAGTACGCCCGGCGGACCCTGGTGGAGCACCTGGGCGGGGACGCGGTGGTGATCCCGAACGGCGTGGACGTCGGCTTCTTCGCCGGCGCCGAGCCGGACGAGCGCTGGATCGGCGGCGCGGCCGCGGGGGAGCCGGGCACGATCGGCTTCATCGGCCGGATCAACGAGCCGCGCAAGGGCCTGCCGACGCTGCTGGCGGCGCTGCCGGGGATCCTGGCCGAGCGGCCGGGGGTGCGGCTGCTGGTCGCGGGCAAGGGCGACGAGGAGGAGGCCGTCTCGGGTCTGGCGCCCGAGGTCCGCAAGCAGGTGGAGTTCCTCGGCATGGTCTCCGACCGGGAGAAGGCCCGGCTGCTGCGCAGCGTGGACCTGTACGTGGCGCCGAACACCGGCGGCGAGAGCTTCGGGATCATCCTGGTCGAGGCGATGTCGGCGGGCGCGCCGGTGCTGGCGAGCGACCTGGACGCGTTCAAGCAGGTGCTGGACGGCGGCGACGCCGGCGAGCTGTTCCCGGTGGAGGACGCGGACGCGCTGGCCCGTACGGCGCTGCGGCTGCTGGGCGACCCGGCCCGGCTGGAGGAGCTGCGCAAGGCGGCCTCGCGGCACGTGCGGCGGTTCGACTGGTCGACGGTGGGCGCGGACATCCTGGCGGTGTACGAGACGGTGACGGCCGGGGAGGCCGCGGTGGTCGAGGAGGACGTGCGCAGCGCCCCGAGTCGAAGGGCGCGCCGGTGACGAAAGCGATGAGTGACCAGCGACCGACGAAGGGGGGAGCGCCGGAGCGAAGAGCGTCGGCGCCGGGTCCGGAGCGCCCGGAGGCGAGCGGGCGAGTCACGTCCGGCGCGGCCGGTTCGGTCTGGCCAGGGACTGATCCGCGGACTGAGGGCGGGCCGGTCGGCGGACCGTCCGGCGGGCTGATCCGCAGCGGCGGGTCCCGCGGCCGGGCCGGATGTTCGTGGCGTTAGGGTCGGGCGACCGCACCACCGCGATTCATGGGGGCAAGGATGCCGCAGATCTCCGTCGACTACTCGTCCAGCCTGGCCGGCACCTTCGACCGGGTGCCGCTCGGCCTGGCGATCAACCGGCTCGCGGAGGAGACCATCGACGCGAAGCCGGAGTCGTGCAAGACGGTGTTCCGCCGGAGCGAGGTGCTCGTCGTGGGGACCACCGGGACTCCGGCCGACGCGCAGGTCTTCGTCGAGTTCCAGATCTTCCCCGGCCGCACGCCGGAGGCGAAGGCGGCGCTGAGCGAGGGTGTCCTGGCACTGCTGGCCGAGCACGTGAAGCCGGGGCCCGGTGTGCGGCTGTTCACGGCCGTGAACATCGCGGACATCGACCGGGAGAGCTACCGCAGCGCGACCGCCCAGGGGTGAGCCGGTGACACCCGGTAACGTAGCGGCCCGTGACTACCTGGATCTGGGCCGGCGTGGCCGTGGTGCTCTTCGGCATGTACCTGAGTTGGACGGCCGGCCGCTTGGACCGGCTGCACGCCCGGATCGACGCCGCGCGGGCGGCGCTGGACGCGCAGCTGGTCCGTCGGGCCTCGGTAGCGATGGAGCTGGCGACGTCCTCGCTGCTGGACCCGGCGGCCTCGCTGCTGCTGCTGGACGCGGCGCACGCGGCCCGGCAGGCGGAGGACGAGCAGCGCGAGGTGGCGGAGAGCCAGCTGAGCCTGGCGCTGCGGGCGGTGTTCGAGGAGCCGGAGCAGGTGGCGGCGCTGGTGGCCGAGCCGGGTGGCGAGGACGCCGTTCGTGATCTGACGGCCGCGGTGCGCCGGGTGCCGATGGCCCGCCGTTTCCACAACGACGCGGTGCGGGCGGCGCGGGCGGTGCGGGAGCACCGGCTGGTGCGCTACTTCCGGCTGGCGGGGAAGGCGCCGTTCCCGTTGGCCTTCGAGATGGACGATGCTCCGCCGCCCGCCCTCACCCCCGAGGGAGCGCCTGCTTAGGCTGTTCCCGGATACGGCCCGATTGTCGCATCCCGTCGTCCAGGCTGGACTTGGTGGCAGATGGAGGGGCCACCTGTTCCGCCTACCATAGGGCGATAGCACTGGTTTATCTTCGAGTGAGGTCTCACGTGTCCACCACCCCCACCACCGCAGACCAGCCGCAGATCGGTACCGCCCGGGTCAAGCGCGGCATGGCCGAGCAGCTCAAGGGCGGTGTGATCATGGACGTGGTCAACGCCGAGCAGGCGAAGATCGCCGAGGACGCCGGCGCGGTGGCCGTCATGGCGCTGGAGCGGGTTCCGGCCGACATCCGCAAGGACGGCGGCGTGGCCCGCATGTCCGACCCGAACATGATCGAGGAGATCATCGCCGCGGTCTCCATCCCGGTGATGGCCAAGTCCCGCATCGGCCACTTCGTCGAGGCCCAGGTCCTGCAGTCGCTCGGCGTCGACTACATCGACGAGTCCGAGGTGCTGACCCCGGCCGACGAGGTCAACCACTCCGACAAGTGGGCCTTCACCACCCCCTTCGTCTGTGGCGCCACCAACCTTGGTGAGGCCCTGCGCCGCATCGCCGAGGGCGCGGCCATGATCCGCTCGAAGGGCGAGGCCGGCACCGGCAACGTCGTCGAGGCCGTCCGCCACCTGCGCCAGATCAAGAACGAGATCGGCCACCTGCGCGCTCTGGACCACAACGAGCTGTACGCCGCCGCCAAGGAGCTGCGCGCCCCGTACGAGCTGGTCAAGGAGGTCGCCGAGCTCGGCAAGCTGCCGGTCGTGCTGTTCTCCGCCGGTGGCGTGGCCACCCCGGCCGACGCCGCGCTGATGCGTCAGCTGGGCGCCGAGGGCGTCTTCGTCGGCTCCGGCATCTTCAAGTCGGGCGACCCGGCCAAGCGCGCCGCCGCCATCGTGAAGGCCACCACCTTCTTCGACGACCCGAAGATCATCGCGGACGCCTCCCGCAACCTGGGCGAGGCCATGGTCGGCATCAACTGCGACACCCTCCCGGAGACCGAGCGCTACGCCAACCGCGGCTGGTAATCGCTCTCCTCGCTTCCGGGCCGGCCCGCCGCAGCGCCTCGGCGCGCGGCGGGCCGTGCCGCGCACTCCCGTAGTAACGATCGATTGAGGTTGAAGACCGTGAGCACTCCAGTCATCGGCGTCCTCGCCCTGCAGGGCGACGTCCGCGAGCACCTGGTGGCGCTGGCCGAGGCCGACGCGCTCGCCCGTCCGGTGCGCCGTGCCGAGGAGCTGGCCGAGGTCGACGCGCTGGTGATCCCCGGCGGGGAGTCCACCACCATGTCCAAGCTGGCGCTGCTGTTCGGCGTGATGGACCCGGTGCGCGAGCGGGTCGCCGCCGGGATGCCGGTCTACGGCACCTGCGCGGGCATGATCATGCTGGCCGACAAGATCCTCGACGGCCGGGACGACCAGGAGACCGTCGGCGGCATCGACATGACGGTGCGCCGCAACGCCTTCGGCCGTCAGAACGAGTCCTTCGAGTCCGGGATCGCCTTCAAGGGCCTGGACGACGCACCGGTGCAGGGCGTCTTCATCCGCGCCCCCTGGGTCGAGGCGGTCGGCGCGGGTGTCGAGGTGCTGGCCGAGCTGCCCGCCGCGGACGGTCCGGAGGCCCGGATCGTGGCGGTGCGTCAGGGCAACCTGCTGGCCACCTCCTTCCACCCGGAGCTCACCGGCGACCACCGCGTGCACGCCTACTTCGTGAAGATGGTCGAGGAGCACCTCGCCGCCCGGTAGGGCACCGGTAGCCGTGTGCGTCTTACCGGTGACGACACCGGTAAGATCTCATCTGTTTCATTTCCATTTGGCGACGTAAAGGAGCTGGCGATGTCCGGCCACTCTAAGTGGGCTACCACCAAGCACAAGAAGGCCGTGATCGACGCCAAGCGCGGCAAGCTCTTCGCCAAGATGATCAAGAACATCGAGGTGGCGGCGCGCACCGGCGGTCCCGACCCGGCGGGTAACCCGACCCTCTACGACGCCATCCAGAAGGCGAAGAAGAGCTCGGTCCCGATCGACAACATCAACCGCGCCGTCAAGCGCGGTGGCGGTCTGGAGGCCGGCGGTGCCGACTACCAGACCATCATGTACGAGGGCTACGGCCCGAACGGTGTCGCCGTCCTGATCGAGTGCCTCACCGACAACCGTAACCGCGCCGCCTCCGACGTGCGCGTCGCGATGACCCGCAACGGTGGCTCGATGGCCGACCCGGGCTCGGTGTCGTACCTGTTCACCCGCAAGGGCGTCGTGATCGTCCCCAAGGCCGACGGCGTGGACGAGGACAAGCTGTTCGAGGTCGTCCTCGACCAGGAGCCGGAGGAGATCAACGACCTCGGCGACTCCTTCGAGATCGTCTCGGAGGCCTCCAAGATGGTCGCCGTGCGCACCGCGCTGGTCGACGCCGGCGTCGACTACGACTCGGCCGAGGCCAACTTCCTCCCGAGCATGCAGGTCGAGCTGGACGTCGACGGCGCCCGCAAGATCCTCAAGCTGATCGACGCGCTGGAGGACAGCGACGACGTGCAGAACGTCTTCGCCAACTTCGACATCTCCGACGAGGTCGGTGCGCAGCTCGACGCCGAGTGATCACTGCGCAGTGATCGTCGGTGGGTGATCGTTCTCACTGCCCGGCCCGGTGGTCCCAGGACCGCCGGGCCGGTGTCGTCGGCGGGGTTGTCGGACCCGGACGGTAGCCTTCGCGCAGATCCTTCGCTGCGGGCCGAAGGGCGCGCCGGTGCCGAAAGCGACGAGCGACACGCGACGAAGGAGCGCCGGAGCGTGGGGGCACCTCCCAGCCGCCGGGCTGGGGGAGGGCGTCGGCATCGGGTCGGAGCGCCCGGAGGCGAGTAGCGAGTCACAGAGAGGCAGGGCGTGACGTGCGGGTGCTGGGTGTTGACCCGGGGCTGACCAGGTGCGGGCTCGGTGTGGTCGACGGCGCGCCGGGCCGGCCACTGCGGATGGTCGGGGTGGGCGTGGTGCGCACCCCCGCCGAGGCCGGGATCGGGCAGCGGCTGCTGCTGGTCGAGCAGGGGATCGAAGGCTGGCTGGACGAGCACCGGCCCGACCTGGTCGCGGTCGAGCGGGTCTTCGCCCAGCACAACGTCCGGACCGTGATGGGGACGGCCCAGGCCAGCGCGGTCGCGATGCTCTGCGCCACCCGGCGCGGCATCCCCGTCACCCTGCACACCCCCAGCGAGGTCAAGGCCGCCGTCACCGGCTCCGGACGGGCGGACAAGGCGCAGGTCACAGCCATGGTGCAGCGGCTGCTGCGGCTGGACGCCCCGCCCAAGCCCGCGGACGCCGCCGACGCGCTGGCGCTGGCCATCTGCCACATCTGGCGCGGTGGGGCGACGAACCGCCTGGAGGCCGCCGTCCAGGCCGCCCGCTCCACCTCCCGTTCCATGCCCCTGAAAGCCCGCTCCACTTCCGTGAAAGGCAGCATCCGGTGATCGCCTTCGTGCAAGGCCCTGTGGCGGCCATCTCCTCCGGCGTCGCGGTGGTCGAGGTCGGCGGGGTGGGCATGGCCGTGCAGTGCACCCCGAACACCCTGGCCGGCCTGCGACTGGGCGAGCCCGCCCGGCTGGCCACCTCGCTGGTGGTCCGGGAGGACTCGCTGACCCTGTTCGGCTTCGCGGACGACGACGAGCGCTCGGTGTTCGAGATCCTGCAGGCCGCGCCGGGCGTCGGCCCCAAGCTGGCGCAGGCGATCCTCGGCGTGCACAGCCCCGACGCGCTGCGCGCCGCGGTCGCCGGTGGGGACGAGAAGGCGCTGGTCGCCGTTCCGGGCATCGGCAAGGCGAAGGCCGCCAAGCTGCTGCTGGAGTACAAGGACAAGCTGGGCGCCCCGCACGGTGCGGTGCCCGCGCAGAAGCCGATCGCCAGCGGCCCGGCGCCGTGGAGCGAGCAGCTGCACTCCGCGCTGACCGGCCTCGGCTACGCCCCGCGCGAGGCGGACGAGGCGGTCGCCGCCGTCACCCCGGAGGCGGAGGCGCAGCAGAGGCCGGACGTCGGAGCGCTGCTCCGGCTGGCGCTGCGCGGCCTCAACCGCGCTCGCTGAATCCCCTGACGATCTGTCCTTTTGTCGACACCGGAGACTCTGGAGCCCGCGAGGATGTACGACTCGGAACCTGCGGACCGGCTGGTCACGGCCGCCGCCGACGGCGAGGACCAGGCGGTCGAGGCGGCGCTGCGCCCCAAGCTGCTGGAAGAGTTCATCGGCCAGGAGCGGGTGCGTGAGCAGCTGTCCCTGGTGCTCCAGGCGGCCCGCAAGCGCGGCAGCGCGCCCGACCACGTGCTGCTGAGCGGGCCGCCCGGGCTCGGCAAGACCACGCTGTCCATGATCATCGCCGCCGAGCTGGGCGCCCCGATCCGGATCACCTCCGGCCCGGCCATCCAGCACGCGGGGGACCTCGCGGCGATCCTCTCCTCGCTCACCGAGGGCGAGGTGCTCTTCCTCGACGAGATCCACCGGATGTCCCGGCCGGCCGAGGAGATGCTCTACATGGCGATGGAGGACTACCGGGTCGACGTGATCGTCGGCAAGGGCCCGGGTGCCACCGCCATCCCGTTGGAGCTGCCGCCCTTCACCCTGGTCGGCGCCACCACCCGGGCCGGCCTGCTGCCGCCCCCGCTGCGCGACCGCTTCGGTTTCACCGGGCACATGGAGTTCTACGCCCCGAACGAGCTGCAGCGGGTGGTGCGCCGCTCGGCCACGCTGCTGGACGTCGAGATAGACCCGGCCGGCGCGGCCGAGATCGCCGGGCGCTCGCGCGGCACCCCGCGCATCGCCAACCGGCTGCTGCGCCGGGTCCGCGACTACGCCCAGGTCCGGCACGACGGCCAGGTCACCGCCGATATCGCCGCCCAGGCGCTGGACGTGTACGAGGTGGACGCCCGCGGTCTGGACCGGCTGGACCGCGCGGTGCTGGACGCGCTGCTGCGGCTGTTCGGCGGTGGACCGGTCGGTTTGTCGACACTCGCGGTCGCCGTGGGGGAGGAGTCCGAGACGGTCGAGGAGGTGGCCGAGCCCTTCCTGGTCCGCGAGGGCCTTCTCGCCCGCACCCCGCGCGGCCGGATCGCCACCGCCGCCGCCTGGCAGCACCTCGGCCTGACTCCACCGGTCCAGACCCCGCCGGTCCAGACCACCCGCGGCGCGGCGGCGGCCCAGTCGGAGCTGTTCCGGGCGGACGGAAGTTGACGGGCCTGGGCTGAACGGGTGAGAGGTGCCCGCCGGTTCCCGCCCGGCCGGGCACCGCACGGCGGGGAGAAGTCAGGCGAGAAGTCCGGGGAAACTGTGCAGGCGGAGGGTCGCCACTTTCGGCGGCAGGATGCGATGCTTGGCGTTGTCCGATCAGTTCGGGGTCGCCTAGACTCCGCCGGACCGCCCCTCTCACCTGACGGGCCGACCCATACCACACAGGCCGCCGGTCGGCGGCCCGTAAAGGACCCTGGCTGCAGTGAACCTCATCATCCTTCTCCTCCCGATCATCGCGATCGTGCTCATGTTCCGGTCGCAGAAGAAGCGCCAGTCGCAGATGCAGCAGATGCAGACGTCGCTGGAGCCCGGGGCGGGGGTGCGCACCATCGGCGGCCTGTATGCCCAGGTGAAGGCGGTCAACGACGAGACCGTCGAGCTGGAGATCGCTCCCGGCGTGGTCACCCACTTCACCAAGAGCGCCATCGCGGCCGTCCTGGACCCCCAGGAGTACGACGCGATCATCAACGGCCGCCCCGCCGAGGACGAGCTGCCCGAGCCCGAGGACGCGGACGCGGACGCGGACGCCGCGCCGGTCGAGGACAAGCCGCTGACGCTCACCAAGGACAGCGCCGAGAAGGGCGATGCCGAGGGCGGGGCTGCCGCGAGCAAGTAGTACGGCCGGGCAATCGCCCGGCCGCGCGGCGCAGTGCCGCGAGCCCACAGGACCTCAGGGCCGCAGAACCGCCATGTCCCCGTCCCGCCACGAGCCGGACGGGGGTCCGGTCGGGGAGGTGGCATGGACAGGGAGAAACGAGCAAGGTGGCAACACCCAAGTCGCGCCCGCGCGACGGCTACCCAGGACGGGCGCTGGCCCTCATCCTGGTCGTCACCGTCGGACTGGTCGCCCTCATGTTCGGGACGGGCAACACCAAGCCCCGGCTCGGAATCGACCTCGCCGGTGGCACCAGCATCACGCTGACCGCGAAGTCGACCGATCCCAAGGCGGTCAGCAAGTCCAACATGGACATCGCCGTCGGGATCATCGAGCGCCGGGTCAACGGAATGGGTGTCTCCGAGGCGGAGGTCCAGACCCAGGGCTCGGACACGATCATCGTGAACATCCCCAAGGGCGGCGACCGGCAGAACGCGGCGGACCAGGTCGGTACCACCGCGAAGCTGTTCTTCCGCCCGGTCCTGGCCGTGGCGCCCAGCGGTGTGACCCCGCCGGCGCCCACCGGCACCCCGTCCGCCGCCACCGGCAGCCCGAGTGCCGCCCCCTCGGGCAGCGCCACCCCGTCGGCCACCGCCTCGGCCTCGGCCGGTGCGAGCTCCTCCGCCAGCCACGCGCCGACCGCCTCCGCGAGCGCCACCAAGCAGGGCCGCGCCGTCGGCGAGGCCCTGGCCGCCGAGGCTGCCAGCCCGTCGGCCGCCGCCACCGGCGCGAGCACCGCCCCGTCCGCCGCCGCCACCGGCTCCGCGGCCCCGGCCGCCAGCGGTGCCCCGAGCGCCCCGGCCACCCCGCCGAGCGCCGCCGACCTGAGCGCCGCGATGACCCAGGGCACCGTTCCGCCGGAGCTGCAGGCCGCCTTCGCCAACCTCGACTGCTCCAAGCCCGAGGTCCGCAGCGCCGAGACCGGCGCCGAGGACAAGGCCATGGTGGCCTGCTCCCAGAAGCCCGAGCACGGCTACTACGAGAAGCTGGCCCTCGGCCCGGTGGCCGTGAAGGGCTCGGACGTCTCCAAGGCCCAGCCCACCCTCGACACCCAGACCGGTGGTGGCTGGCAGGTCCAGCTGCAGTTCAACGGCACCGGCACCGACGCCTTCGCCAAGGTCACCGGCCAGCTGGCCACCCAGACCCCGCCGGCCAACCAGTTCGCCATCGTGCTGGACAACCAGGTCGTCTCGCACCCGCAGGTCAACGGCCCGATCCCGGGCGGCAGCGCGGTCATCACCGGACAGTTCTCCCAGGCCGAGGCGCAGGACCTGTCCAACGTGCTGAGCTACGGCGCCCTGCCGCTGGAGTTCACCAAGAGCGACATCACCACCGTCTCCCCGGCGCTGGGCAGTGACCAGCTCAAGGCCGGCCTGGTCGCCGGCGCGATCGGCATGCTGCTGGTGGTCGCGTACTCGCTGGTCTACTACCGCGGCCTCGGCCTGGTCTCGATCGCCGGTCTGGTCGTCTCGGCGGCCCTGACCTACTCGATCATGAGCCTGCTCGGCGGCGGGATCGGCTTCGCGCTGAACCTGCCGGCGGTCTGCGGTGCGATCGTCGCCATCGGCATCACCGCCGACTCCTTCATCGTGTACTTCGAGCGCATCCGCGACGAGGTCCGGGAGGGCGCCCCGCTGCGTTCGGCGGTCCAGCGGGGCTGGCCGCGCGCCCGGCGCACCATCCTGGTCTCGGACTTCGTGTCCTTCCTCTGTGCCGCCGTGCTCTACGTGGTCTCGGTCGGCAAGGTCCAGGGCTTCGCGTTCACCCTGGGTCTGACCACCGCGCTCGACGTCGTGGTGATCTTCCTCTTCACCAAGCCGCTGATCACGCTGCTGGCCCGGCGCAAGTTCTTCGCCAACGGTCACCCGTGGTCCGGACTGGACCCGAAGCGGCTGGGCGCCCGCCCGCCGCTGCGCAGCAACCGTCGCCGTAGCTCCTCCTCTGCCGCCGTGAAGGAGGCCTGACACCGTGTCACGCTTCTCCAATCTGGGCCACCGGCTCTACCAGGGCGAGGTCAGCTTCGACTTCGTCGGGCGCCGTAAGCTCTGGTACTCGATCTCCGGTGTGATCGTGCTGGTCGCGGCGATCGGCCTGGCCATGGGCCTGCACCTGGGCATCGAGTTCAAGGGCGGCTCGGTCTACACCGTGACCAAGCCGGGTCTGACCGTCTCGCAGGCGCAGGAGAAGGCCGACCAGGTCGTCTCCTCGCACCCGCTGGTGCAGTCGACCGACAACAACAAGATCCGCATCCAGGTCAGCACGGACGAGTCGAAGAGCTCCGACGAGGTCCGCTCGCAGCTCGCCGAGAAGATCGGTGTGCCGCTGGACACCGTCGAGGCCCAGGTCATCGGCCCCAGCTGGGGCAAGCAGATCTCCGACAAGGCGCTCACCGGCCTGATCATCTTCATGGTCCTGGTGACGGTCTACCTGGCGATCGCCTTCGAGTGGCGGATGGCGGTGGCCGCCCTGGTCGCCCTGATCCACGACCTCCTGATCACCATCGGTGTGTACGCCCTAGTGGGCTTCGAGGTCACCCCCGGTACGGTGATCGGGTTCCTGACCATCCTCGGCTACTCGCTCTACGACACGGTCGTCGTCTTCGACACCGTGAAGGAGAACACCAAGGACCTCACCAAGCAGAACAAGCGCACCTACAGCGAGGCGGCCAACGCCGGCCTCAACCAGACCCTGGTGCGTTCGCTCAACACCACCGTGGTGGCGCTCCTCCCGGTCGCCGCGCTGCTGTTCATCGGCGGCGGCTTCCTGGGCGCCGGCACCCTGAACGACATCTCGCTCGCGCTGTTCATCGGCCTCGCGGCCGGTGCCTACTCCTCGATCTGCGTCGCCACGCCGCTGCTGGCGCAGCTCAAGGAGGAGCAGCCGGAGATGAAGGCCCTGCGCAAGCGGGTCCTGCAGCACCGGGCCGCGGCCGCCAAGGCCGAGGGCTCGGACGCGGTGCCGTCGGACGAGGGTGCGGACGGGGACCAGCCCGCGGGTATGGTCGGTCAGCGCGGTCGGGCGGCCGGTGCCGCGCGGCCCAAGGGCCGTCCGTCCACCAAGCGCTGATTCCGACCCGACCCTAAGGACACCACCGTGACCACCGCCGACATCGCACTGGCCGAGCTGCTGAACAGCCGGATCCGGGACGTCCCGGACTACCCGAAGCCGGGTGTGCTGTTCAAGGACATCGCGCCGCTGCTCGCCGACGCCGAGGCGTTCGCTGCCCTGACCCGGGCGCTGGCCGACCGGGCGAAGGAGCTCGGGGCGACCAAGGTGGTGGGCCTGGAGGCGCGTGGCTTCGTACTGGCGGCCCCGGCGGCCTTCGCGGCCGGGCTCGGCTTCGTGCCGATCCGCAAGCAGGGCAAGCTGCCCGGCGAGGTGTTCCGGCGCTCGTACGAGCTGGAGTACGGCTCGGCGACGCTGGAGGTGCAGTGCGACGCCTTCGAGCCCGGTGAGCGGGTGCTGGTGGTGGACGACGTGCTGGCCACCGGCGGCACCATCGGGGCCTCGCTGGACCTGGTGAAGGAGGCCGGCGGCGAGCTGGTGGGCGTCGTGGTGCTGATGGAGCTGGGCTTCCTGGACGGCCGCGAGCGGCTGGCCGGGCACCTGGGCGGCGCCCCGCTGGAGACCCTGGTCACGGTCTGAGGGACGGGCCCGGAGACGGGCCGGAGGGACGGCGGTCGGATCATCCGACCGCCGTCCCTCCGTTTACGGGCCCGGCCGGATGAACACCGGGCCGCCCGGCTCGGTACCATGAAGATTCATCCCCTTCCGGTTGCGTCCGGTCCGCACGGGCCCCGGCAGGGGTCGGCCCCGGTGCCCCGAGGAGTGTCCTTGCCCGACGAGGTTGTGCCCACGGCCGAAGCGGCCACCCCCGAAAACCGTCCCACGCCCTCGGGGGCCACCCCGGCACGCCCGACGCCGACCTCCTCGCGCCCGCTCGCCCCGCTCGGCCGCGGCTCCGGTACCGGCGGCGGCATGCGCGCCCGGCTGGCCCGTCTCGGCGGCCAGCGCTCCAGCGTGCTGAACCCCGTCCTGGAGCCGCTGTTCCGCTCGATCCGGGCGAACGACCCCAAGGCCGACCCGGCGCTGTTGCGCGACATCGAGCGCGCCTACGCCGTCGCCGAGAAGTGGCACCGCGGGCAGAAGCGCAAGAGCGGCGACCCGTACATCACCCACCCGCTGGCCGTGGCGACCATCCTCGCCGAACTCGGCATGGACGCCGCGACGCTGATGGCCGGGCTGCTGCACGACACCGTCGAGGACACCGACTACGGCCTGGAGACCCTGCGCAAGGACTTCGGCGACCCGGTGGCCCTGCTGGTCGACGGCGTCACCAAGCTCGACCGGGTCAAGTTCGGCGAGGCCGCGCAGGCCGAGACCGTCCGCAAGATGGTCGTGGCGATGGCCAAGGACCCGCGCGTCCTGGTGATCAAGCTGGCCGACCGTCTGCACAACATGCGCACCATGCGCTACCTCAAGCGGGAGAAGCAGGAGAAGAAGGCCCGCGAGACGCTGGAGATCTACGCCCCGCTGGCGCACCGGCTGGGCATGAACACCATCAAGTGGGAGCTGGAGGATCTCGCCTTCGCGATCCTCTACCCCAAGATGTACGACGAGATCGTCCGACTGGTCGCCGAGCGCGCCCCCAAGCGGGACGAGTACCTGGCGACCGTCATCGACCAGGTCCAGTCGGACCTGCGCGGCGCCCGGATCACCGCCTCCGTCACCGGCCGGCCGAAGCACTACTACTCGGTCTACCAGAAGATGATCGTCCGGGGCCGGGACTTCGCCGAGATCTACGACCTGGTGGGCATCCGGGTCCTGGTCGACACCGTCCGCGACTGCTACGCGGCGCTGGGCACCATCCACGCGCGGTGGAACCCGGTGCCGGGGCGGTTCAAGGACTACATCGCGATGCCCAAGTTCAACATGTACCAGTCGCTGCACACCACGGTGATCGGTCCCGGCGGCAAGCCCGTCGAACTCCAGATCCGCACCTTCGACATGCACCGGCGGGCCGAGTACGGCATCGCCGCGCACTGGAAGTACAAGCAGCGCGCGGTCGCCGGGGCGTCCAAGGTGCGCACCGACACCCCGACCCAGGTCCGCAAGGACGACAAGGCCGGCGCCGTCAACGAGATGGCCTGGCTGCGGCAGCTGCTGGACTGGCAGAAGGAGACCGCCGACCCGGGCGAGTTCCTGGAGTCGCTCCGCTTCGACCTGGCCAGCAACGAGGTCTTCGTCTTCACCCCCAAGGGTGACGTGATAGCCCTGCCGGCCGGGGCGACCCCGGTCGACTTCGCCTTCGCGGTGCACACCGAGGTCGGCTACCGGACCATAGGGGCCCGGGTCAACGGACGGCTGGTGCCGCTGGAGTCGACCCTGGAGAACGGCGACACCGTCGAGGTGTTCACCTCCAAGGCGGAGAACGCCGGCCCGTCCCGGGACTGGCTGGGCTTCGTCAAGTCGCCGCGCGCCCGCAACAAGATCCGCGCCTGGTTCTCCAAGGAGCGCCGGGAGGAGGCGATCGAGCACGGCAAGGAGGCGATCGTCCGGGCGATGCGCAAGCAGGGCCTGCCGATCCAGCGGATCCTGACCGGCGACTCGCTGGTCACCCTGGCCCACGAGATGCGCTACCCCGACATCTCCTCGCTCTACGCCGCCATCGGCGAGGGGCACGTCGCCGCGCAGAACATCGTCCAGAAGCTGGTCCAGGCGCTCGGCGGCGAGGAGGGCGCGACCGAGGACCTCGCCGAGACCGCGACCCCGACCCACGACACCCGCCGGGCGGTCCGCCGCCGGGCCAAGGGTGATCCGGGCGTGATCGTCAAGGGCGTCGAGGACGTCTGGGTCAAGCTCTCGCGTTGCTGCACCCCGGTGCCGGGCGACCCGATCGTCGGCTTCGTCACCCGCGGCAACGGCGTCTCGGTGCACCGCGCCGACTGCGTCAACGTCGAGTCGCTGAGCCAGCAGCCCGAGCGGATCATCGAGGTCGAGTGGGCGGCCACCCAGTCCTCGGTGTTCCTGGTGGCCATCCAGGTCGAGGCGCTGGACCGCTCCCGCCTGCTCTCGGACGTCACCCGGGTGCTCTCCGACCAGCACGTCAACATCCTGTCGGCGGCGGTCCAGACCTCCCGGGACCGGGTGGCGATGAGCCGCTTCACCTTCGAGATGGGCGACCCCAAGCACCTGGGCCACGTGCTCAAGGCGGTGCGCGGTGTCGAGGGCGTGTACGACGTCTACCGCGTCACCTCCGCCCGCAAGTGACGGCGGCATGAGGAAGGCCCCCGGGGTGCTCCCCGGGGGCCTTCCTCGTTTCGAACCTCAGCAGGCCTCAGCAGGCCCCAGATGGTCCAGCCGGCTCAGCCGCTGAACTCCTCCTGGCTCTTGTGCGCCTGCTCCAGCAGGGTCTGCACGCCCGCCAGCTCGGACTCCAGCTTGGCGGCCCTGGCGGTGTTTCCGGCCGCACGGGCCTTGTCCAGGTCGGCATGGATCTTGTCGGCCTTGGCCTGGAACAGGCCCACCATGCCGGCCGCGCGGGCCTTGGCCTCCGGGTTGGAGCGCTTCCACTCGGCGTCTTCGGCCTCGCGGATCGCCCGCTCGACCGCGTTCAGCCGGCCGTCCAGCTTCGGACGGACGTCGCGCGGCACGTGCCCGATCGCCTCCCAGCGCTCGTTGACGTCGCGCAGCGCGGCCTTGGCGGCCTTCAGGTCGGTGATCGGCAGGATCGCCTCGGCCTCGCCCGCCAGCGCCTCCTTGAGCTTCTGGTTGGCGACCTGCTCGGCGTCCCGCTCGCTGAACACCGAGGAACGGGCCTGGAAGAAGACGTCCTGAGCGCCGCGGAACCGCGCCCACAGCTCGTCCTCGATGTCGCGCTGCGCCCGGCCGGCGGCCTTCCAGCGCGCCATCAGGTCGCGGTACGCGGCCGCGGTGCTTCCCCACTCGGTGGACGAGGACAGCGCCTCGGCCTCGGCGACCAGCGCCTCCTTGGTCTGCCGGGCCTGCTCGCGCTCGGCGTCCAGGGTGGCGAAGTGTGCCTTGCGGTGCTTGGAGAAGACCGAGCGGGCGTGCGAGAAGCGGTGCCACAGCTCGTCGTCGCTCTTGCGGTCCAGCCGCGGCAGGCCCTTCCAGGTGTCCACCAGGGCGCGCAGCCGGTCCCCGGCCTCCCGCCACTGGGTGGACTCGGCGAGCTGCTCGGCCTCGGAGACCAGGGCCTCCTTGGCGGAGCGGGTCTCGTCCTGGGCCTTGGCGCGGGCGGCCTTGCGCTCCTCCCGCCGGGTCTCGATCTCACCGGCGAGCGTGTCCAGCCGCTTGGCCAGCGCGTCCAGGTCGCCCACCGCGTGCCCCTCGACCACCTGCGCGCGGAGGTGCTCCAGCGCGGTCTGGGCGTCCTTGGCGGCCAGGTCGGTGGTGCGCACCCGCTTCTCCAGCAGGCCGATCTCCACCTCGATGCCCTGGTACTTGCGCTCGAAGTAGGCGAGGGCCTCCTCGGGCGAGCCGGCCTGCCAGGAACCCACGACGCGTTCGCCGTCGGCGGTCCTGACGTACACCGTGCCCTGCTCGTCCACACGGCCCCACGGGTCGCTGCTCATAGCGCGTCCTCCACATGACGTCGCGCCCGCGCCGGGGCGGCGCGCGTCCGTCGTCCACAGTTGATGTGCGGCGGACCGATGAGTCCGCCGTCCCCGTCCGCCGTGTCCTGCTGCCGCGGGTGACGGCTTGGCGGGTCCGGGCACCCTATACAACGCCAACATAGGCGACCAGGCCCGGTGCTGTCCGCATCCGGGCCGGGCGATTTCGGTCCGGGGCCGGGCGGGGGCGCCTGGAGCGCCCGCCGCCGGTGGCCCCGGGATCGGTCAACCCTTGGACACGGTAACCGAGTTGAAAGTGACGTCGGCCATCGGGTGGCCGTCCGGGGCGCCCTCCAGGGTGCCCGCGGCGGCGATCTTCTGGACCACGTCCAGGCCACCGGTGATCTTGCCGAAGGGGATGTACTTCGGGGGCAGCTGGGTGTCCTTGTAGACCAGGAAGAACTGGCTGCCGTTGGTGTCCGGGCCGGAGTTGGCCATCGCCACGGTGCCCGCGGGGTAGGTGGCGCCGGTCAGGTTCTCGTCCTTGAACTTGTAGCCGGGCCCGCCCATGCCGCCCGGGACGGTCGCGCTGGCGGTCGGGTCGCCGCACTGGAGCACGAAGATGCCGTCCGTGGTGAGGCGGTGGCACTTGGTGTGGTCGAAGTACTGCTCACCGGCCAGGAAGCTGAAGGAGTTCACGGTGTGCGGCGCCTTCGCCGCGTCCAGCGTGATCGTCACCTTGCCGCAGTTGGTGTCCAGCGCCATGGTGTACGAGCCGCTCGGGTCGATCGACATGGCCGGCTCGGTCTTGAACTGCTTGCCGTTGGGCGCGCCCGGCGCCGGGGCGGCGCAGCCCTCGACCGGCTTGCGGGTCGGGGTGGTCGACTCGGTGGGCACGGCCTGGGTCGGCGCGGCCTGGGCGGAGGAGGCGGCCGAAGCGCTCTTGTCCTTGTCCGAGCCGAACGCGCCGGTGGCGAACAGCGTGCCGCCGCCGGCCAGCACCACGACGGCGAGCGAGGCGCCCATGATCGTGTTGCGGCGCTTGCGGGCGGCCGCCACCTCGGAACGGCGCTGCATCTGGCGCTCGTACTTCTCGCGGGCGAGCTGCCGCCGCCGCTGTTCGCTGCTGACCACCGGCCGTGTCTCCTGAGGATGTGCGGAAAGAGTGGATGGATTCCGAAGCGGATCATCGCATCCATCGGCGGCCAAGTGTAGGGACCGGGCCCGTAAGAACGGGGTGAACCAGTCGGACGGCCCGGCCCGCCACCGCTATCTGGTTCGCAACCGGACCCGGCCCGCCGGTAGGCTGCCCTTACACATCACTACTGGTAGCCATCGCAGCTTGTCGCCGCACACCCGAAGGACGCGCGTGTTCATCGCCGGATTCCCCGCTGGAGCCTGGGGCACCAACTGCTACCTGGTCGCGCCGGCGGCGGGCGAGGAGTGCGTCATCGTCGACCCCGGCCACCAGGCCGCCCGCGGCGTCGAGGAGCTCATCCGCGAGCACCGGCTCAAGCCCGTCGCCGTGCTGCTCACCCACGGCCACATCGACCACGTCGCCTCGGTGGTCCCGGTCTGCGGCGCCCGCGGCGTCCCGGCCTGGATCCACCCCGAGGACCGGTACATGATGTCCGACCCGGAGAAGGCGATCGGCCGCTCCCTGGGCACCCAGCTGATGGGCGAGCTCACCGTCGGCGAGCCCGACGACGTGCGCGAGCTCACCGACGGCAGCGTGCTGGAGCTGGCCGGCCTGCAGCTCACCGTGGACCACGCCCCGGGCCATACCGGGGGGTCGGTGACCTTCCGGACGCCCGGTGCCGAGGACCTCCCCCCGGTGCTGTTCTCGGGCGACCTGCTGTTCGCCGGCTCCATCGGGCGTACCGACCTCCCGGGCGGGGACAGCGAGGCGATCATGCGCTCGCTGGCCCGGGTGTGCCTGCCCCTCGACGACACCACCGTGGTTCTCTCCGGCCACGGCGGACAGACCACCATCGGCCGCGAGCGCGCCACCAACCCCTACCTCCGACAGGCAGCAGGGGCGGCCGGCGCCCCGGCTTTCCCGCGACGAGGAATGTGACGGAAGAGAAGTTGAGCACCTTCACCGCCCCCAAGGGCACCTACGACCTGCTGCCCCCCAGCTCCGCGACCTTCCTGGCGATCCGCGAGCGCATCGCCGCGCCCGCCCGCCGGGCCGGTTACGGCTACATCGAGACCCCGGTCTTCGAGGACGTGAAGCTGTTCTCGCGCGGTGTCGGCGAGTCCACCGACATCGTCACCAAGGAGATGTTCTCCCTCACCAAGCGCGGCAAGGAGGACCTCGCGCTGCGCCCCGAGGGCACCGCCTCGGTGCTGCGCGCCGCGCTCCAGGCCAACCTGCACAAGCTGGGCAACCTGCCGGTCAAGCTGTGGTACTCCGGCTCGTACTACCGCTACGAGCGCCCGCAGGCCGGCCGCTACCGTCAGTTCTCCCAGGTCGGCGCCGAGGCGATCGGCGCCGAGGACCCGGCGCTGGACGCCGAGCTGATCATCCTGGCCGACGACGCCTTCCGCTCGCTGGGGCTGAACAACTACTCGCTGCTGCTCAACAGCCTCGGCGACAAGCAGTGCCGCCCGGTCTACCGCGCCGCCCTGATCGAGTTCCTGGCCGGCCTCGACCTGGACGAGGAGACCCGCCGCCGCGCCGAGATCAACCCGCTGCGCGTCCTGGACGACAAGCGCGAGTCGGTGCAGGAGCAGTTGGTCGGCGCCCCGATGCTGCGCGACTTCCTCTGCGAGGACTGCAAGGCGTACGACGAGAAGGTCCGCGAGCTGCTCACTGCCAACGGCGTGGCCTTCGTCGACGACCCGAAGCTGGTCCGCGGCCTGGACTACTACACCCGCACCACCTTCGAGTTCGTGCACAACGGCCTCGGCGCCCAGTCCGCGATCGGCGGCGGCGGTCGCTACGACGGCCTGTCCGAGATGATCGGCGGCCCCGCGCTGCCGTCCGTCGGCTGGGCCCTCGGCGTGGACCGCACCTACCTGGCCCTGGAGGCCGAGGGCGTCGTCCTCGACCTGCCGGCCGCCACCTCCGTCTACGCCGTCGCGCTCGGCGAGGAGGCCAAGAACATCCTGTTCGCCAAGGTGACCGAGCTGCGCCGGGCCGGCGTCGCCACCGACCTCGCCTTCGGCGTCAAGAGCATCAAGAACGCCATGAAGTCCGCCGACCGGTCCGGTGCCCGCTTCGCCCTGATCGCCGGGGACCGGGACCTCGCCGAGGGCGTCGTCCAGCTCAAGGACATGAGCACCGGCGAGCAGACCCCTGTCGCCCTCGACGAACTCGTCACCACCCTGAAGGAGAAGCAGCTGTGATCCGCACGCACGACGCGGGCACGCTCCGCCCGGAGCACGCAGGCACCACCGTCACCCTGGCCGGCTGGGTCGCCCGCCGCCGCGACCACGGCGGCGTGGCCTTCATCGACCTGCGCGACGCCTCCGGCACCGTGCAGATCGTGGTCCGCGACCTGGACTCGGTGCACGGCCTGCGCGCCGAGTACTGCGTCAAGGTCGTCGGCGACGTCCGGGTCCGCCCCGAGGGCAACGAGAACCCGGAGATCCCGACCGGCGCCGTCGAGGTCGTGGTCAGCGGGATCGAGGTGCTCTCCGAGGCCGCCCCGCTGCCCTTCCCGGTCGCCGAGTACGAGCCGGGCACGGTCAACGAGGAGGTCCGGCTGCGTTACCGCTACCTGGACCTGCGCCGTGAGGGGCCGGCCAAGGGCCTGCGGCTGCGCTCGAAGGTCAACAACATCATCCGCCGGGTGATGGAGGAGAACGACTTCCTCGACATCGAGACGCCGTACCTCACCCGCTCCACCCCCGAGGGCGCCCGCGACTTCCTCGTCCCGGTCCGCCTGCAGCCCGGCCACTGGTACGCGCTGCCGCAGTCGCCCCAGCTGTTCAAGCAGCTGCTGATGGTCGCCGGCATGGAGCGCTACTACCAGATCGCCCGCTGCTTCCGCGACGAGGACTTCCGCGCCGACCGCCAGCCGGAGTTCACCCAGCTGGACATCGAGGCCTCCTTCGTCGACCAGGAGGACATCCTGGCCCTCGGCGAGAAGATCATCGGTGCCGTCTGGCGCGAGGTGCACGGCTACGAGATCCCCAACCCGCTGCCGCGGATGACCTACGCGGACGCGATGGGCCGCTACGGCTCCGACAAGCCGGACGTCCGCTTCGGCCAGGAACTCACCGACCTCACCGAGTACTTCAAGGGCACCGAGTTCCGCGTCTTCCAGGCCCCGTACGTCGGCGCCGTGGTCATGCCGGGCGGTGCCTCGCAGCCGCGCAAGCAGCTGGACGCCTGGCAGGACTGGGCCAAGGCGCGCGGCGCCAAGGGCCTCGCCTACGTGCTGATCGACGCCGAGACCGGCGAGCTGCGCGGCCCGGTCGCCAAGAACCTCTCCGAGGAGCACCTGGCCGGCCTCGCCGCCGCGGCCGGCGCCAAGAACGGCGACGCGGTCTTCTTCGCGGCCGGCAAGGAGCGCGCCTCGCAGGAGCTGCTGGGCGCCGCCCGTCTGGAGATCGGCCGTCGCTGCGAGCTGATCGACGAGTCCAAGTGGGCCTTCCTCTGGGTCGTCGACTTCCCGATGTTCGAGCCGATCGAGGACGACAAGGGCCAGTTCCAGGGCTGGCACGCGGTGCACCACCCGTTCACCGCCCCGACCGCGGAGTCGCTGGCCACCTTCGACACCGACCCGGGCTCGGCGCTGTCCAACGCCTACGACCTGGTCCTCAACGGTTCGGAGCTGGGCGGCGGTTCGATCCGTATCCACCAGCGGGACGTCCAGAAGCGGGCGTTCGACGCGATCGGCCTCTCCGAGGAGGAGGCGGCCTCGCAGTTCGGCTTCCTGCTGGACGCCTTCAACTACGGCCCGCCGCCGCACGGTGGTGTCGCCTTCGGCCTCGACCGGATCGTCACCCTGCTGGGCGGGTACGACACCATCCGCGACGTCATCGCCTTCCCGAAGACGTCCACCGGTGGTGACCCGCTGACCGGCGCCCCGACCCCGATCACCCCGGCGCAGCGCCGCGAGGCCGGCGTCGACGCCCAGCCGAAGGTCCGTGAGGACGCCAAGGCGGAGGCGCAGCCCAAGGGCTGACGAAGCGTCATCCGCTAACCTTCAACGGCCCCGGACGGTCCACCCACCGTCCGGGGCCGGTCCACAACGGCGTGAGACGCAGGGAGGGTTGATCGTGCAGGTCACCCAGGTCGCGACGAGAGTCGAGAATCCACAGGACGCCCCGGCGACCAGGCGGGTCCACATGGCCGCGTTCCCCGGCCCGGACGAGGCCGATCTGGTGGACGCGCTGCGCCGCGATCCCGCCTGGCTGCCCGGGCTGTCGCTGGTGGCGGTGGACGAGTCCGGCCTGGTGATCGGGCACGCCCTGCTGACCCGGCTGCGGGTCGGCGACGGCGGGGGCGGCGGTGACGCGGTGGCGCTCGCGCCGGTCGCGGTCGCGCCCGAGTGGCAGCGCAAGGGCGTCGGCGAACTCGTCGTCCGGGCCGCGCTTTCGGCGGCCGAGCAGGCGGGGGAGAAGCTGGTGGTCGTCCTCGGCGATCCGCGCTACTACGGCCGGTTCGGCTTCACCCCGGCCGGGCGGCACGAGGTCACCGGCCCGTTCGAGGTGCCGGAGGCGTACTTCCAGGCGCTGCCGCTGGCGGCGTACGACGGCGGCCCGCGCGGGCTCTGCCGCTATCCGGAGCCCTTCGTCGCGGTCTAGCCAGGGCCGGTCCGGGGGCGTGTCCGCTCGTTCCTTCCCTTCGACCTGCGAGGCCACCGTTCTGCGCCTACGGTGAAAGGTCATCGGCAGTAGTCGGACGGAGGACCCGAGGGTGACCACCGAGCAGCGGACCGCGAAGCCGGAGCGACTGGCGAGGAGATCGTACGAGCGGGAGCTGCTGCGACTGCAGCAGGAGCTGGTGAAGCTCCAGGAGTGGGTGCGGGTCGAGGGGGCCCGCGTGGTGGTGGTCTTCGAGGGGCGGGACGCGGCCGGCAAGGGCGGCGCGATCAAGCGGGTCACGGAGTACCTGAACCCGCGCATCGCCAGGGTCGTGGCGCTTCCCACCCCGACCGAGCGGGAGAAGACCCAGTGGTACTTCCAGCGGTACGTCGAACCCCTGCCGGCCGCGGGGGAGATCGTGCTGTTCGACCGCAGCTGGTACAACCGGGCCGGGGTCGAGCGGGTGATGGGCTTCTGCACCGACGAGGAGTACTGGCAGTTCCTGCACCAGTGCCCGACCTTCGAGCAGATGCTGATCGAGGCGGGCATCCTGCTGCGCAAGTACTGGTTCTCGGTGAGTGACACCGAGCAGGAGCGGCGGTTCCGGGACCGGCTGGAGGACCCGATGAAGCGCTGGAAGCTCTCCCCGATGGACGTCGAGTCGATCAAGCACTGGGAGGACTACTCGCGGGCCAAGGACGAGATGTTCCTGCACACCGACACCCCGGACTCGCCCTGGCACGTGGTGGAGAGCGACGACAAGCGCCGGGCCCGGATCAACATGATCGCCCACCTGCTCTCCACCGTGCCGTACCACGAGATCACCCCGCCGAGGATCGAGCTGCCGCCCCGCCCGGCCCCGCGCGGTTACCAGCGGCCTCCGCGCGACATGCAGAAGTACGTCCCGGACCACGCCGCCGGGCTGGACTAACGGGTCGTCCGGACGGACGCGTGGTGTTGCCACCGCCGTCCGCCGCACGGGCAAGGGTGTCGGCGGCCTCGCATAGGCTTCCGGTGTGGACGAACCGGACCTCTTCACCGCCGCCGCCGAGGAACGCCAGAGCAAGGAGCCCGGGCGGGCACCCCTGGCCGTACGGATGCGCCCGCGCACCCTGGACGAGGTGGCCGGGCAGCGGCAGCTGCTGAAGCCCGGGTCCCCGCTGCGGCGGCTGGTCGCGAACTCGCGCGGGCCCGCGGCCACCAGTTCGGTGATCCTCTGGGGGCCGCCCGGCACCGGCAAGACCACCCTCGCCCATGTGATCAGCCAGGCCGTGGAGGGCCGCTTCGTCGAGCTGTCCGCGATCACCGCCGGGGTCAAGGAGGTCCGGGCGGTGATCGACGGCGCCCGGCGGGCGGTCGGCATGTCCGGCAAGGAGACGGTGCTCTTCCTGGACGAGATCCACCGCTTCTCCAAGGCCCAGCAGGACTCGCTGCTGCCGGCCGTGGAGAACCGCTGGGTCACCCTGATCGCGGCCACCACCGAGAACCCGTACTTCTCGGTGATCTCCCCGCTGCTGTCCCGCTCGCTGCTGCTCACCCTGGAGTCGCTGACCGACGAGGACATCCGGGTGCTGCTGCGCCGCGCGGTGGCCGACGAGCGCGGCCTGGAGGGCGCGCTGGAGCTGACCGCGGAGGCCGAGGACCACCTGGTGCGGCTGGCCGGCGGGGACGCCCGGCGGGCGCTCACCACGCTGGAGGCGGCGGCCGGGGCGGCGCTGGAGAAGGGCGAGGCGAGCATCACGCTGGCCACCACCGAGACGGCCGTCAACCAGGCGGCGGTGCGCTACGACAAGGACGGCGACCAGCACTACGACGTGGCCAGCGCGCTGATCAAGTCGATCCGCGGCAGCGACGTGGACGCCACCCTGCACTACCTGGCCCGGATGATCGAGGCGGGGGAGGACCCGCGGTTCATCGCCCGGCGGCTGATGATCTCGGCCAGCGAGGACGTCGGCCTGGCGGATCCGACGGCACTGCAGACGGCGGTGGCGGCGGCCCAGGCGGTGGCCCTGATCGGCTTCCCGGAGGCCCGGATCATCCTGTCCCAGGCGGCGATCGCGCTCGCTCTGGCGCCCAAGTCCAACTCGGCGTACCTGGCGATCGACGCGGCGCTGGCGGACGTCCGGCAGGGCCTGGCGGGGGCGGTGCCGCCGCACCTGCGGGACGCCCACTACGGCGGTGCGGGCAAGCTCGGCCACGGCAAGGGCTACCAGTACCCGCACGACCTGCCGGAGGGCATCGCGGCCCAGCAGTACGCGCCGGACGCGGTGCACGGCCGGGAGTACTACCAGCCGAACCGGCGCGGCGGCGAGGTCCGGTACGCGGACACCGTGGAGTGGACGCGCGGTCGGCTGCGGGGGGAATAGGGACCGTCGTCGCTATGTACAATGGCCATCTGCCTTCGGGCAGCGGTCAGGGCTTGGCCGTCATGAGCCTGCCTAGCAGGTGAGTGAGAAGTCCTCCCATTCGTGGGAGGAAGGAGTCACGTCCCGGGACGGCGGTGTGGGGAAACCCGAACCGACCGGCCACACCAGCGGGACAACGCTCAGAGGCTTTCTGGCCTCCAGGAGCGTCGCGCACCGTTTCGGTGTCGCGTGCAGCCCACCAGCCTCGGTTCGGTGGGCCACACGCGTGCTTGCACTTTGTGCCCGGCTCCGGAGAGCGGCTGATCCCTTCGCGCAGGCGTCGGGGTTTTCTCCGGGTCGCGACATGCGACCTCCGTCAACACCTGGTGAAAGCCGTATTCGTAAGCAAGGAAGGTTTGGTTCATGGCGAACCAGAAGCGTCCCAAGGTCAAGATCGCTCGTGCGCTCGGCGTGCCGCTGACCCCGAAGTCCGTCAAGTACTTCGAGGCCCGCCCGTACCCG
This sequence comes from Kitasatospora sp. NPDC004669, assembly GCF_040609455.1. NCBI lineage: Bacteria > Bacillati > Actinomycetota > Actinomycetes > Kitasatosporales > Streptomycetaceae > Kitasatospora > Kitasatospora sp. NPDC004669. The sequence goes on along the minus strand of NZ_JBEXKB010000005.1, from coordinate 22,764 downwards.
CCCGGCCAGCACGGCCGTGGTCGCAAGCAGAACTCGGACTACAAGGTCCGTCTGCTCGAGAAGCAGCGTCTTCGCGCCCAGTACGACCTGAGCGAGAAGCAGCTGTCGCGTGCGTTCGACCGCGCGAAGAAGGCCGAGGGCAAGACCGGTGAGGCGCTCGTCGCCGAGCTGGAGACCCGTCTGGACTCGCTGGTGCTGCGTTCGGGCATCGCCCGTACCATCTACCAGGCCCGCCAGATGGTCGTCCACGGCCACATCGAGGTCAACGGTGGCAAGGTCAACAAGCCGTCGTTCCAGATGAAGCCGGGCTACGTGGTCACCGTCCGCGAGCGCAGCAAGGAGAAGGTCCCCTTCCAGGTCGCCCGTGAGGGTGGCTACGCGGGTGAGGGCCAGACCCCGAAGTACCTCGAGGTCAACCTGAAGGCCCTGGCCTTCCGCCTGGACCGTGCGCCGCAGCGCAAGGAGGTCCCGGTGATCTGTGACGAGCAGCTGGTCGTCGAGTACTACTCGCGCTGACCCGCGCTCGGTTCCGCGGTTCGCGGAACCACCAGCGAGCCCCCGTCGCCTTTCGAGGCGGCGGGGGCTCGCTGCTTCTCGCCCGGGGCCTGGAGGCCGGGGCCCTAGAGGTCCTCGCCGGTCATCGCGGCGACCAGCCGCAGGTGCGGGCGGGCCTCCTCGGCGCGGCCCTGGCGCTCGAGGGTGCGGCCGAGCATCAGCCGGGCGTAGTCCTCGGCCGGGTCGAGGTCGAGGATCCGGCGCAGTTCGGCCTCGGCGCGGCCGAGCTGGGCGGAGTGGTAGTAGCTGCGGGCCAGCAGCAGCCGGACGGAGAGGTTGGCCGGCTCCTCGGTCAGCACGCCTTCGAGCATGCGGGCGGCATCGGCGTACGCCTTGGACTCGAAGTAGAAGTTCGCGAGGCGGTACTCGTCGTGGACGGCCATGGTGCTCCTTCCGGGTGGTTACTTGCCTCCTCAAGCAATGGACAAGTTTCAACTATTCCGCACCGGCGAGGGAGCCGGCGCGGGCGGCACCGAGAAGGGGCCCGGGCCCGGCTCCGGGCCGTCCGTGGAGTCCCCGCCGCCGAGCGCCCGGGAGACGGCGGCGTCCAGGTCCAGCCGGGTGCCGGCCCGGTAGCAGTCCTCGTACTCCTGCTCGGTCAGCCCGGCCCGGGCCCGCTCGGCGCACTCCTGGTGGGTGCCGAAGAAGGAACGCGAGCCCAGGAAGGGGTTGCCGACCGCGCGCCAGATCCGGTGCGCGGCGCCCTGCAGCACCCGGGCCTCGCACAGGTCGGCCGGCTCGCCCGGGCCGTCCGGCTCGGTCTCCAGCAGCGCCAGCAGGTCGATCCCCAGCACGATGCCGAGCAGGTCGCGGAAGAGGCGGTTCAGCCGGACGCACTCCCTGGCCAGGGCCCGGGCCGGCTGGACCGCGCCGTCCAGGTAGTGCGAGTACGCCGTCGCGTACAGCGCGTAGGCGTACGCCCACTGCTCGCCGTGCTGCTCGCACACCTCGCGGGCCTGGCCGAACCAGAGCTCGCCGCTGTCCAGGTCGCCCTGGAACAGGTAGGCCAGGCCCAGCTCGATCATGGCCATCACGACGTTGCTGTTGAGCTCGCCGATGGTCCGGTAGTGCCAGAGCGCCTCCTCGAACAGCTCGGAGGCGCGCCCCGGGTCGTCGCCGATCAGGGCGACGCAGCCCTGGCGGTGGACGGCGTAGGCGAGCGCCCGGTCGTCGCCGGTGTCCAGGGCCTGGCGGCGGCACTCCTCCAGCGCCGGACGGGCCGAGCGGAGGTCGCCCTGCAGGGTGGCCATGTAGCCCGTCACCCAGAGGGCCTTGGCCCGGACCTCGGTGGGTTCGCGGTCCAGGGCGAGCGCGCGGTTCAGCCAGTGTCGGCCCTCGCCGAGGTGGCCGCAGCCGACCCAGTAGAACCACAGGGTGCCGGCCAGCAGCAGGGCGATCTGCTCCTCGCCGGGCTCGGCGAGGCAGAACTCCAGCGCGGCGCGCAGGTTGGTGTGGGCGAGCCGGGTGCGCTCGGCGGTCTCGGCCTGCCGGGGGCCGAACCACTCGACCTCGCCCCAGGTGGCGACGCCCAGATACCAGTCCCGGTGGCGGCGCAGGAGCCGCGGCTCCCCGCCGGCGGCGCGCAACCAGTGGCCGCCGTACTCGCGCAGGGTGTCCAGCAGGCGGAAGCGGACGCCGAAGGCGCTGTCCTCGCGCAGCACGACGGACTTGGCGACGAGTTCGTCGAGCAGGTCGAGCACTTCCTCGGGCTCGATGCCGTCGCCGGCGCAGACGTACTCGGCGGCCTCCAGGCCGAAACTGCCGGTGAAGACCGACAGGCGGGCCCAGAGTAAACGTTCCTGCACTGTGCAGAGCTCATGGCTCCAGCCGATCGTGGTGCGCAGGGTCTGGTGTCGGGGCAGGGCTGTCCGGCAGCCCCCGGTGAGCAGCCTGAAGCGGTCGTCCAGCCGGGCGGTGATCTGCTCCACCGACAGCGCCCGCAGCCGCCCGGCGGCCAGCTCCACGGCCAGCGGGATGCCGTCCAGCCGGCGGCAGAGCAGGCCGACCGCCTCCGCGTTGGCCTCGGTCACCTCGAAGGGGGGCAGCACCGCCCGGGCCCGGTCGGCGAACAGCTGCACCGCGTCCGGCAGCACGCCCGCCGGCCTGTTCGGCGGCGGGCCGACCGGCAACGGCGCCAGGGTCCGCACGTGCTCGCCCGAGGTCCGCAGAGCGGAGCGGCTGGTGGCCAGTACCCGCAGCCCGGGCAGCGCGCGTAGCAGCGCGTCGGTCAGCTCGGCGCAGGCCTCCACCAGGTGCTCGCAGCCGTCCAGCACCAGCAGTAGGCGGCGCCCGGCCAGCCGCTCGCCCAGGACGTCCAGCGGCGGGCGGGCGGTGCCGTCGGTCAGCCGCAGCGCCTCCAGGACGGCGTGGCCGAGCAGCAGCGGGTCCTGCACCGGGGCCACGTCCACCAGCCAGGTGCCGTCCGGGAAGGCGCCGGCCGCCCGGGCCGCGGCACGCAGCGCGAGCCGGCTCTTGCCCACCCCGCCGGGCCCGGTCACGGTCACCAGCCGGGCGCCGGCCAGCAGCCCCGCCAGCTCGGCCAGTTCCCGCTGCCGCCCGACGAAGCCGGTCACCTCGGCGGGCAGCCGGCCGGGCTCCGGCTCGCGCGGCCACGCCTCGGGCTGTGCTGTCCAGTCGCCGGCCAAGCGCTGCTCCCCGTCGTTCCGGGCCCGGACCGTCGCGGTCCGGACGTGCGTCGGGCCGTACGGGCGACGGCCCGCCTGGCAGAACGAGGTGACCGGCCGGTAGGTTACGCGCGCTGTTCGCACACCCGGGCGAGGCCACGGGCGACAACCCGGTCCGGAAACCGGGCGTGGGCGCGATAGGGTTCGGTCTGGAGAACAGCAAGGCGAGGGAGCGCGCAGAAGTGTCCGTGGGAGAGCTGGCCGGATTGCTCGTCGCCGTGTTCTGGGCGGTCCTGGTCACCCTGCTCGCCGTGGTGCTGGTCCGCCTCTCCCGGGTGCTGAAGGAGGCCACCGTCCTGGTCTCCGCGGTCACCGAGCAGGCCGTGCCGCTGCTGAGCGAGGCGGGCGCCGCGGTGCGCAGCGCCAACGAGCAGCTGGAGCGGGTCGACGAGATCACCGCCAACGTGCAGGACGCCGCCGCCAACGCCAACGCGCTGTCCTCCACCGTGGCGGCCACGCTGGGCGGACCGCTGGTCAAGGTCGCGGCCTTCAGCTACGGCGTCCGCAAGGCCGTCGCCAAGCAGCAGGGCGCACTGCCGACCGTGCCGACGCAGCCCGGTGAGCGCGAGGAGCTGGCCCGGCTGATCAGGGCCGAGGTGCGCGCCGCGACCGCACCCAGGAACGGCCTGCTCTCCCGGGTCCGGCGCGTGGTGAGAGGCTGACGACATGGCACGCATCTTCTGGATGGCGGTCGGCGCCGGCGCCACCGTCTGGGCCATGAAGAAGGCCAACGAGGCCGCGCAGCGGCTCACCCCGGACAGCCTCTCCGGCACCGCCGCGCGCGGTGCGCTGCACCTGGGCGACCTCGCCAAGCAGTTCGCCCAGGACGTGCGGGCCGGCATGACCGAGCGCGAGGAGCAGCTGAAGGACGACCTCGGACTGCGCGGCACCGCCGTCGTCGAGCCCCGCAACACCCGCCGGGTGCTGCGCGGCGAGCCGCAGTACCGAGCTATCTCGGCGGCGCCCGGCAGCCCGGCCGCCGCCCTGCCCCCGCCTCGCGGTCCCCGCACCGCGCCCGAAGCCATCGAAGAGACGCCCCGCCGCGCCCTGCCGCCGCGGGGCGGTACCCCGAACCGGAAGGACCACTAATGGAGTCGGCTGAGATCCGCCGCCGCTGGCTGCGCTTCTTCGAGGAGCGCGGCCACACCGTCGTTCCGTCGGCGTCCCTGGTCGCCGACGACCCCACCCTGCTGCTCGTCAACGCCGGCATGGTGCCGTTCAAGCCTTACTTCCTGGGCGAGGTCAAGCCGCAGTTCTCGCGCGCCACCAGCGTCCAGAAGTGCGTGCGCACCCTGGACATCGAGGAGGTCGGGAAGACCACCCGGCACGGCTCCTTCTTCCAGATGTGCGGCAACTTCTCCTTCGGCGACTACTTCAAGGAAGGCGCCATCAAGTTCGCGTGGGAGCTGCTCACCACTCCCGTCGCGGACGGCGGCTACGGCCTGGAGAAGGAGAAGCTCTGGATCACCGTCTACAAGGACGACGACGAGGCCGAGCAGATCTGGCGTGACGTCATCGGCGTGTCCGCCGAGCGGATCCAGCGCCTCGGCATGAAGGACAACTTCTGGTCGATGGGCGTCCCCGGCCCGTGCGGCCCGTGCTCGGAGATCAACTACGACCGCGGCCCCGCGTACGGCGAGGAGGGCGGCCCGGCCGTCAACGGCGAGCGCTACCTGGAGATCTGGAACCTGGTCTTCATGCAGTACGAGCGCGGCCACGGCGACGGCAAGGACGGGTTCGAGATCCTCGGCGACCTGCCGAGCAAGAACATCGACACCGGCCTCGGCCTGGAGCGCCTCGCCGCCATCCTGCAGGGCGTCGACAACCTCTTCGAGATCGACACCAGCCGGATGATCCTCGACCGCGCCGCCGAGCTCACCGGCCACACCTACGGTGCCGACCGCAAGTCGGACGTCTCGCTGCGCGTGGTCACCGACCACATCCGCACCGCGCTGATGCTGGTCGGCGACGGCGTCACCCCCGGCAACGAGGGCCGCGGCTACGTGCTGCGCCGCATCCTGCGCCGCGCCATCCGCAACATGCGCCTGCTGGGCGCCACCGAGCCGGTGGCCAAGGAGCTCATCGACGTCGCGATCAAGGCGATGGCCCCGCAGTACCCTGAGCTGGAGAGCGACCGCAAGCGCATCGAGACGGTCGTCATCGGCGAGGAGGCCGCCTTCCTGCAGACCCTGAAGGCCGGCACCAACCTGCTGGACGCCGCGGTCACCGAGACCAAGCAGTCCGGCGGCGTGGTGCTCTCCGGCGAGCAGGCGTTCAAGCTGCACGACACCTACGGCTTCCCGATCGACCTCACCCTCGAGATGGCCGAGGAGCAGGGCCTCCAGGTGGACGAGTCCGGCTTCCGCCGTCTGATGCAGGAGCAGCGGGACCGCGCCAAGGCGGACGCCAAGGCCAAGAAGATGGGCCACGCCGACGTCGCCGCGTACCGCGACGTCGCCGACAAGTCGGGCGCCAGCGTCTTCACCGGCTACACCCTGACCGAGGGCGAGGCCACCGTGGTCGGCCTGCTGGTGGACGGCGTCCCGTCGCCGGCCGCCTCCGAGGGCGACGAGGTCGAGATCATCCTCGACCGCACCCCGTTCTACGCCGAGGGCGGCGGCCAGCTCGCCGACCACGGCCGGATCCGGCTGGAGTCCGGCGCGGTGGTGGAGATCCGCGACGTGCAGCAGCCCGTCCCGGGCGTCACCGTGCACTCGGGTGGCGTGCTGTTCGGCGAGGTCGTGCTGGGCGCCTCGGCGTACGCCACGATCGACACCGAGCGCCGCCGGGCGATCGCCCGTGCCCACTCGGCCACCCACCTGACCCACCAGGCGCTGCGCGACGCGCTCGGCCCGACGGCCGCCCAGGCCGGTTCGGAGAACGCCCCGGGCCGCTTCCGCTTCGACTTCGGCTCGCCCGCCGCCGTTCCGGGCAGTGTGCTGGTGGACGTCGAGCAGAAGATCAACGACGTGCTGGGCCGCGAGCTGGACGTCACCGCCGAGGTCATGACGATGGACCAGGCCCGCAAGGCCGGCGCCATCGCGATGTTCGGCGAGAAGTACGGCGACGAGGTGCGGGTCGTCTCGATCGGCGACTTCTCCAAGGAGCTGTGCGGTGGCACGCACGTCGGCAACACCGCCCAGTTGGGCCTGGTGAAGCTGCTCGGCGAGTCCTCGATCGGCTCCGGCGTGCGCCGCGTGGAGGCGCTGGTCGGCGTCGACGCGTACAAGTTCCTGGCCCGTGAGCACACCGTGGTCTCCCAGCTCACCGAGCTGGTCAAGGGCCGCCCGGAGGAGCTGCCGGAGAAGATCTCGGGCATGCTCGCCAAGCTCAAGGACGCCGAGAAGGAGATCGAGCGCTTCCGCGCCGAGAAGGTGCTGGCCGCCGCGGCGGGCCTGGCCGACTCGGCCGAGGACGTGCACGGCATCGCCGTGGTCGCCGCCCAGGTCGCCGACGGCGTGGGCGCGGACGAACTGCGCAAGCTGGTCCTGGACGTGCGCGGCCGCCTGGGCTCGCGCCCGGCCGTGGTCGCCGCGTTCACCGTGGCGGGCGGCCGCCCGCTGACCGTGATCGCCACCAACGAGGACGCCCGCGGCCGCGGCATCAAGGCCGGCGAGCTGGTCCGGACCGCCGCCAAGACCCTCGGCGGCGGCGGTGGCGGCAAGGACGACGTCGCCCAGGGCGGCGGGTCCAACCCGGCCGCGGTCGGCGAGGCCATCGCCGCGGTGCGCGGCCTGGTCGCGGAGCGCGCCTCCTGATGACGGAGCAGGAGCCGAGGCCCTTCCGGCGTGGACGGCGGATCGCCGTCGACGTCGGCGACGCCCGGATCGGGGTCGCGTCCTGCGACCCCGACGGGGTGCTCGCCACGCCGGTGGAGACCGTCCCGGCCGGAGTGAAGTCGCAGGCCCGGATCGCCGCGATCGTCGAGGAGTACGACGCGATCGAGGTGATCGTCGGGCTGCCGCGCTCGCTCAGCGGCAAGGAGGGGCCGGCGGCGGAGAAGGTCCGGGCGTACGCCGCCCGGCTGGCCAACCGGCTCTACCCGGTGTCGGTGCGGCTGGTGGACGAGCGGATGACGACCGTCACCGCGACCCACGGGCTGCGCGCCTCGGGGGTCAAGGCGAAGAAGGGCCGCTCGGTGGTCGACCAGGCCGCCGCGGTGGTGATCCTCCAGACCGCCCTTGAGTCCGAACGGGTGAGCGGACGCCCGCCCGGTGAGAATGTCGAGGCGGTCGGCTGACCGGCCTGCTCTAACGTCCCGTTGAGGGGTCCGTGCGGACGCGTCCGCACGGACCCCTTTTCGTTCGATTCCGTGTCCGTTTCTGGTCGGTACAGATCGATGCAGATTGATGTAGATCGATGTGAGCGACTCGGGGCGACTTGGAGCGACTCGGACTGATTCGGAGCGATTCGGGACCGCCGAGGGGGCGCGAGCCATGACCGACCAGGACTTCCACCCGGGGCTCACCCCAGGGCACCTGGGCGCGCCGGTGCTGGAGCCGGAGGGTCGTCCCCCGGGCGCGCCCCGGCCGCGCTCCGATGCGCCGGATCCGCACCGACGGCGCAACGAACTGGCCTGCGGGCTCACCGCGCTCGCGCTGATCGCCGTGTTCGGCGGGATCGGACTGACCGCCTACACCTGGTTCCAGGGACACCGCACCCCCCCGGCCGCCGCCGACTACGCGGGGCAGGGCAGCGGCAGCGTCCAGGTCTCGGTGCCGGAGGGCGCGGGCCTGTCCCAGATCGCCTCCGCGCTGGTCCGCAACGGGGTGGTGGCCAGCTCGCTCGCCTTCACCAGGGCGGCGAAGGGCAGCGCGGCCGCCGCCGGGCGGATCCAGCCCGGGACGTACACCCTGAAGCAGAAGATGTCGGCGATCTCGGCGCTGGCCGTCCTGATCGACCCGGCCAACGCCAACGGCCTCACCATTCCCGAGGGTTGGCGCGGCTACCAGATCTACGCGGCGATCGACAAGAAGCTGAAGCTGCCCGAGGGCACCACGCAGAGGACGGCCAAGGAGCAGGGCGCCGAGCTTGGCCTGCCGGACTTCGCCAACGGCAGCCCGGAGGGTTACCTGTTCCCCGCGACGTACAGCGTCACCGACGGGACCACCGCGCTGGACATGCTGAAGCAGATGGTCGACCGGGCCGGCAAGGAGTTCAGCCGGGACGACGCCAACGTCGTGGCGCAGACCCTCGGGCAGAGCCTGTACGGGCTGGTCACCGTCGCCAGCATGGTCCAGGGCGAGGCCGACAACACCGAGGACATGGGCAAGGTGGCCCGGGTCATCTACAACCGGCTGGCCAAGGGCATGCCACTGCAGCTGGACTCCACCATCAACTACGCGCTCGGCCGCTCGACCCTGAACACCACGGTCTCCGACACCAAGCTGGCCTCCCCGTACAACACCTACCTGCACCCCGGGCTGCCCCCGTCGCCGATCTCCAACCCCGGGCGGCAGGCGATCATGGCGGCGCTGGACCCGACGCCGGGGGACTGGCTGTACTTCGTGACCGTGAAGCCGGGGGACACCCGCTTCACCGACAGCTTCGAGGTGCAGCAGCGCAACGTGGCGGAGTTCAACGCCGCCCGGGCCGCGGCGAAGCCGAGCCCCACGGGCCCCGGGCCGGCCGCCCCCACGGCCTCGACCACGGGTGCGGCGACGCCGTGACGGTCCGGTGTGTCGACGGTGAGGTCGCTCACTGACGGTATGTCCGCCCGGGCGGGGGTACGGCTGCGGTACGGTAACGTCTCTTCCCAGGCGCTGCGCTAGCACGCCGGTTCGAGAATCAGCCGGGACGGAGTTGTCCCGGACGGCCGGTCCGATCCTCCGGTCGTCACCGTCGGTTAAGGGGATCAATGACCGATCTGGGTCGGGGCTACGGCCCCCAGGGCGAGCCGTGGCACCCCGGTGATCCCGGGTACGGCGGCGGGCAGCCGGTCCCCGGCCAGCAGGACGGCCAGTGGCAGCAGCAGTACTCGCAGCAGGGTCAGCAGGTCCAGCAGCCGTACGGGGGCGTGCAGCAGCAGGCGTATCAGCAGCAGATGCAGCAGCAGGGATACCCCGAGGGGTACCAGCAGCAGGGTCACCCGCAGCAGATGACGGCGCCGCAGCAGCAGGTGCCGCAGCAGGGCTTCGAGCAGGGCTACCCCCAGCAGCAGATGCAGCGGGGACACCCGCAGCAGATGACGGCGCCCCAGCAGCAGATGCCGATGCGGCAGGGCATGCCGCAGCAGCAGATGCAGCAGGGTCACCCGCAGCAGATGACGGCGCCCCAGCAGCAGATGCCGATGCAGCAGGGCATGCCGCAGCAGCAGGTTCAGCAGCAGCCCGCCCAGCAGCAGGTTCAGCAGGCGCCGCAGCAGGCCCGGCCGGCCGCGCCCGCCTCCGGCCCCGGTCCGGACGGGATCGACTGGGAGGCCGAGGCCGCCGCGCTGGAGTCCGGCGCCGGCCCGGTCGGCGGCGCGTACGAGCCCGCGGCCGAGGAGTGGGACGGCCACGAGGACGGGCAGTACGAGGACGGGCACTTCGAGGACGACGGGTACGTCGAGGAGCACGCGGAGGTCGAGGAGACCGGCTTCCTCGGCGAGCAGGACGACTCCCGCGAGGCCAAGAAGAAGCGCAAGGAGAAGGGCAAGAAGGCCGGTCGCCGCAACGGCGGCGCCTGCCTGCTGGTCGCGCTGGTGCTGCTCGGCGCCGTGGGCGGCGCCGGCTGGTGGGGCTACGGCTTCTACCAGAAGAACTTCGGCCCGCCGCCGGACTTCACGGGTGACGGCAGCGGTTCCGTCCAGGTCGAGGTCAAGCAGGGCGCGGTCGGCGGGCAGATCGGTCTGGCGCTGAAGAACGCCGGTGTGGTCAAGAGCGTCGACGCGTTCACCAAGGCCTGCAACGCCGACACCAAGTGCGGCACCATCCAGCCCGGCTTCTACGGGATGAAGAAGGAGATGTCGGCGGCCGCCGCGCTCAAGGAGCTGCTGGACCAGGCGGGCGGCGCGGCCATCGTGATCCCGGAGGGCAAGAACTCCTCCGAGATCTTCGCGATGATCGACACCAAGCTGAAGCTGCAGAAGGGCGCCACGGCGAACGTCGCCAAGGCCCAGGTGAACGACCTCGGCCTGCCCGGCTACGCCCAGGGCAACGTCGAGGGCTTCCTCTGGCCGACCCGCTACAACATCGCCGACGGCATGAAGCCCGAGGAGTTGCTCAAGCAGATGGTGAAGAACGCCACCGACAAGTACGCGAGCCTGGACGGCCAGGCCGCCTCGGTGGGCCTCAAGAACGCCTACGAGGTGATCACCGAGGCCAGCATCCTGCAGCGCGAGGGCAACAACACCGCGGACTTCGCCAAGATGGCCAAGACCATCCAGAACCGCCTGGCCAACGAGCCCGAGACCCACCACCGCCTCGGCATGGACACCACGCTGCAGTACTCGCTGGGCCGCAAGGAGCTCACCAAGAGCGACATGGACAACGCGTCCAACAAGTACAACACCTACGTCAACCCCGGCCTGCCGCCGACGCCGATCTCCAACCCCGGCGACGACGCGATCAACGCGGTGCTGCACCCGGCGGACGGCAAGTGGCTGTACTTCATCGCGATGTCCCCGACCGAGACCCGCTTCGCCGAGACGGCCAAGGAGCACTACGCGAACGTCAAGGAGTACTGCCTGGCGGCCGGCAACGGCTTCGACGAGGCCCGCGGTCACTGCACCACCAAGTAGCCCTGGCCAGACGGTAGTTCACGGAGAGGTAGCGTTGACCAGCAAGCACCGGGCGGCCGTCCTCGGTTCGCCGATCGCCCACTCGCTCTCGCCGGACCTGCACCGGGCCGCCTTCGCGGCGCTCGGGCTGGACGGCTGGTGCTACGACCGCTTCGAGATCGACGAGGCCGGCCTGCCCGGCTTCGTCGCAGGGCTGGACGAGGCCGAGTGGGCCGGGCTGTCGCTGACGATGCCGCTCAAGCGGGCGGTCATCCCACTGCTGGACGAGGTCAGCGCGACGGCCCGCTCGGTGGACGCGGTCAACACCGTGGTGTTCACCGCCGACGGCCGGCGCACCGGGGACAACACCGACGTCCCCGGGCTGGTGAACGCGCTGCGCGAGCGCGGCATCACCGAGGTGTCCGCCGCCGCCGTGCTGGGCGCCGGGGCCACCGCCTCCTCGGCGCTGGCGGCGCTCGCCCAGGTCTGCACCGGCGAGGTGGCGGTCTACGTGCGCAGCGCCGAGCGGGCCCGGGAGATGGCCGAGCTGGGCGAGCGGCTGGGCGTGGTCGTCCGCACCGCCGACTGGGAGCGCGGGGCGGAGGCGCTGGAGCGGCCGCTGACCGTCTCCACCACGCCGGTCGGTGCCACGGACGGCTTCGCGACCGGGCTGCCCGCCGCGCCGGGGGCGTTGTTCGACGTGCTGTACCACCCGTGGCCGACGGCGCTGGCCGCCGCCTGCGCCGAGCGCGGGTCGACCGTCCTGGGCGGGCTGGACCTGCTGGTGCACCAGGCGGTGCTGCAGAGCGAGGCCTTCACCGGGCGGACGCCCGGACCGCTGGCGGCCATGCGCGAGGCGGGCGAGAAGGCGCTGGCGGGGCGCTGAGTCGAGGCGTGCGGCCGGGCCACGGCCGGATGGTGACCGGTTGCTGTCCGTCACGCGGACTGTGACCCCGGGTGCCGCTGGGGCATGAAAGGATTCAGGCACAAGGCACGCCCGGGGCGGGCCGCGGCGGTGCCGTGGGCCGGTCCGCTGATGAAGGAGCTCCGTTGGGTACGTTGCGCTGGCTGACGGCGGGGGAGTCGCACGGCCCCGCACTCGTCGCGACGCTGGAAGGCCTGCCCGCCGGTGTACCGGTCACCACCGCCGTGGTGGCCGACGCGCTGGCGCGCCGCCGGCTCGGTTACGGCCGCGGGGCGCGGATGAAGTTCGAGCAGGACGAGGTGACCTTCCTCGGCGGCGTCCGGCACGGTCTGACCATGGGCAGCCCGGTGGCGATCATGGTCGGCAACACGGAGTGGCCGAAGTGGGAGCAGGTCATGTCGGCCGACCCGGTCGACCCCGAGGTGCTGGCGGGCCTGGCCCGCAACGAGGCGCTGACTCGGCCCCGGCCCGGCCACGCCGACCTGGCTGGCATGCAGAAGTACTCGATCGACGAGGCCCGGCCGATCCTGGAGCGCGCCAGCGCCCGGGAGACGGCCGCCCGGGTCGCGCTGGGCGCGGTCGCCCGCTCGTACCTGAAGGAGACCTGCGGGATCGAGATCGTCAGCCACGTGGTCGAGCTGGCCGCCGCCAAGGCGCCGGCCGGCGTGCTGCCGCTGCCCTCGGACGAGGCCCGGCTGGACGCCGACCCGGTGCGCTGCCTGGACGCGGACGCCTCGAAGGCGATGGTCGCCGAGATCGACCAGGCCCACAAGGACGGCGACACCCTCGGCGGCGTGGTCGAGGTGCTCGCGTACGGCGTGCCGGTGGGCCTCGGCTCGCACGTGCACTGGGACCGCCGGCTGGACGCTCGGCTGGCCGCCGCGCTGATGGGCATCCAGGCGATCAAGGGCGTCGAGGTCGGCGACGGCTTCGAGCTGGCCCGGGTGCCGGGCTCGAAGGCGCACGACGAGATCGTCCCCACCCCCGAGGGCGTCAAGCGCACCTCCGGCCGCTCCGGCGGCACCGAGGGCGGCCTGTCCACCGGTGAGGTGCTGCGGGTGCGCGCCGCGATGAAGCCGATCGCCACCGTGCCGCGGGCGCTGCAGACCCTGGACGTGCGCACCGGCGAGCCGGCCAAGGCGCACCACCAGCGCTCGGACGTCTGCGCGGTGCCGGCCGCCGGCATCGTCGCCGAGGCGATGGTCGCGCTGGTGCTGGCCGACGCGGTGAACGAGAAGTTCGGCGGCGACCACGTGTCGGAGACCCGCCGCAATGTGCAGAACTACCTGGAGCACCTGATCATCCGATGATCACTCCTGTTGTGGTGCTGGTCGGCCCGCCCGGCAGTGGCAAGTCCACCGTCGGGCGGGCCCTGGCCGAGCGCCTGGGCGTCGGATTCCGGGACACCGACGCCGACATCGAGGCGCTGGCCGGCAAGCCCATCCCGGAGATCTTCATCGACGAGGGCGAGCCGCACTTCCGCGAGCTGGAGGTGGCGGCCGTCCGCGCCGCCGCCAGCGGGTACGGCGGGGTGCTGGCGCTCGGCGGTGGCGCGGTGATGGCCGAGGCCACCCGGGAGCTGCTGCGCGAGCTGCCGGTGGTCTTCCTGGAGGTCCCGCTGGGCGACGCGGTCAAGCGGGTCGGCCTGGACGCCCCGCGCCCGTTGCTGGCCGTCAACCCGCGGGCCCGCTGGCGCGAGCTGATGGAGGCCCGCCGCCCCCTCTACCTGGAGGTGGCCACCGCCGTGGTCGACACCGCCGGCCGCACCCCCGGGCAGGTCGCGGACGCCGTACTGGAAGCACTGGAGCTGAAGACCCCCCATGACTGACAACATCGTCAGGATTCACGTCGGCGGCAGCGCCGGCCACGACCCCTACGACGTGCTGATCGGGCACCAGCTGCTCGGTGAGCTGGCGCCGCTGATCGGACCCCCCCACATGGGGACAAGAGGGGCGAAGCGGGTCGCGATCATCCACCCGGAGGCGCTGGCCGCCACCGCCGACGCCATCCGCGACGACCTGGCCGGCGAGGGGTACGAGGCGATCGCGCTGCAGGTGCCCAACGCCGAGGAGGCGAAGAGCGTCGAGGTCGCCGCGTACTGCTGGTCGGTGCTCGGACAGACCGGCTTCACCCGCAGCGACGTCGTCGTCGGCCTCGGCGGCGGAGCCACCACCGACCTGGCCGGCTTCGTCGCCGCGACCTGGCTGCGCGGGGTGCGCTGGATCTCCATGCCCACCACGCTGCTCGGCATGGTCGACGCGGCCGTCGGCGGCAAGACCGGCATCAACATCGCCGAGGGCAAGAACATGGTCGGCGCCTTCCACCCGCCGGTGGGCGTGCTGGCCGACCTCGGCACCCTGGAGACCGTGCCCAAGCACGACTACGTCTCCGGCCTCGCCGAGGTCATCAAGTGCGGATTCATCGCCGACCCGGCCATCCTCGACCTGATCGAGGCCGACCCGGAGGGCGCCAGGACCCCGGCCGGCCCGCACACCGTCGAGCTGATCCGCCGGGCCATCCAGGTCAAGGCCGACGTGGTCTCCGGCGACCTCAAGGAGTCCGGTCAGCGGGAGATCCTCAACTACGGCCACACCCTGGGCCATGCCATCGAGCGCAACGAGCGCTACAAGTGGCGGCACGGCGCGGCGATCTCCATCGGCATGGTCTTCGCCGCCGAACTCGGCCGTCTGGCCGGGCGGTTGGACGATGAGACGGCCGACCGGCACCGCACCGTGCTGGCCTCGGTCGGCCTGCCGCTGAGCTACCGGGCGGACGCCTGGCCGAAGCTTCTGGACGCGATGAAGATCGACAAGAAGTCGCGCGGCGACCTGATCCGCTTCATCGTCCTGGACGGCCTCGGCAAGACCTCCGTGCTGGAGGGCCCGGACCCGTCGCTGCTGGTGGCCGCCTACGCGGAGGTCTCCTCGTGACCCGGGTGATGGTGCTCAACGGCCCCAACCTCGGTCGGCTGGGCAGCCGCGAGCCGGACGTCTACGGCGCCACCTCGTACGCCGGACTGGTCGAGCGCTGCACCGCGCTGGGCAAGGAGTTCGGCTTCGAGGTCGAGGTGCACGAGACCAACTCCGAGCAGCAGATGGTGGAGTGGCTGCACGAGGCGGCCGACGGGCAGGTGCCCGTGGTGATCAACCCGGGTGCGTTCACCCACTACTCGTACGCGATGCGGGACGCCGCCGCGCAGCGGACCGCGCCGCTGATCGAGGTGCACATCTCCAACCCGTACGCCCGGGAGACCTTCCGGCACAACTCGGTGATCGCCGCGGTGGCCTCCGGTACCATCGCCGGCTTCGGGATCGGGTCGTACGAGCTGGCGCTGCGGGCGCTGGCCGAGCAGCTCACCTCGCGGTGAGCTTCGGTCGACCCGAATCGGCTTCGGCTGACGCGAGTTGATCCGGACGGACCTGACCTGATCTGAGCTGACCCGGGCGGCCTGCGGGTTGACGTGAGCTGATGTCGGCCGAGGTCAGAGCGGGTGGGGCGAGCCGGCGGCCCGGCGGCGGACTGTGCCCGCCGCCGGGCCGCCGTGTAGTGTCCCCGCTGAGAGGTGTCGGGAGGTGCCGTGACGCAGTACGCCGGAGGTGGGCAGGTCCCGCCGCGTCCCGCCGCTCCGCCGGTGCCACCGGGGGGCGGTACGGGGGTGTCCCCGTCGGGGACGCCGTTTCCGCCTCCTCCGCCTCCGTCGGTTCGGCCGCCGGCCGCTCCGGCGCCTTCCGCCGGTCCGGCGCCTTCCGCCGGTATTGTGCCCGCCCCGGCTCCCGGGCCGGTGCCCGCTCCGGTTCCCGCCGCCGTGCCGGTGCCCGCTCCGGTTCCCGCCGCCGTGCCGGTGCCCGCCCCGGCTCCCGCCGCCGTGCCGGTGCCACCGCCTCCGGTCGCGCCCGCACCCGCTCCTGTACCTGCTCGGACACCGGCGCCCGCTCAGGCACCGGCACCCGCTCGGGTACCCGCCGCGCCCGCTCCGGCACCCGCTCGGGCCGCGGCGCCGCAGCCCGCGCCGAGTGCGCCCGTGCCGGCCGGGGGTACCGGGCACTTCGTGCTGCCCACCGGTACTCCCGTCCAGCTCCCCGCCCACCCGCTGCAGCGACACGCGCCCGCCGGGCCGATCGCCGTGCTGCTGATCGGCCCCGCCGGGGCGGGCAAGACCACCGTCGCCCGGTACTGGGCCGAGTGCCGGGCCACCCCGACCGCCCACATCAGCCTGGACGACGTCCGCGAGTGGGTGCAGTCCGGCTTCGCCAACCCGCAGTCCGGCTGGAACAACGCCTCCGAGGCCCAGTACCGGCTGGCCCGCCGCACCTGCGGCTTCGCCTGCCGCAACTACCTGGCCAACGGCATCTCCTGCATCATCGATGACGCCGTCTTCCCGGACCGCCCGGCGATCGGCCTCGGCGGCTGGAAGCGGCACATCGGGCCAGGCATGATCCCGGTCGTCCTGTTGCCCAGCCTGGACTCGGTGCTGCAGCGCAACGCCCGCCGCAGCGGCAACCGGCGGCTCGGCGACGAAGAGGTGGCGCGGATCCACGGCCGGATGGCCGGCTGGTACAACTCCGGGCTGCCGATCATCGACAACTCCTACCTGGACATCGCCGGGACGGCCGCCGAGCTGGACCGGGTGATCCTGGCCCGGCTGATGGGCATGCCGGTCCGCTGACGGGCGCCCTCGCTGATCTGTGGCCGCGCTGACCTGCGGCTTCGTGGAGC
The DNA here is from genome assembly GCF_040609455.1 of Kitasatospora sp. NPDC004669. Taxonomy (NCBI): domain Bacteria; kingdom Bacillati; phylum Actinomycetota; class Actinomycetes; order Kitasatosporales; family Streptomycetaceae; genus Kitasatospora; species Kitasatospora sp. NPDC004669. Next base: position 6,185 of record NZ_JBEXKB010000005.1, on the reverse strand, counting down.
TGTCGGCGGCGGCTGCGATGATGGACCCCGTCCTGCCGTACTACTTCTGGGGGAGCTGGCGCCCGTGCCGGAAGGCCACATCATCCACCGCCTCGCCGTAGAGAACCGGAAGGCCTTCGGCGACCGCCCGGTCCAGGTCTCCAGCCCGCAGGGCCGGTTCGCCGACGAGGCCAAGGTGATCGACGGGCAGCTGCTCACCGGCGCCGAGGCCACCGGCAAGCACCTCTTCCTCGGCTTCGAGGAGGGCGCCTGGGTGCACGTCCACCTGGGCCTCTACGGCGGCTTCACCTTCGGCACCGGCCCCGCACCCGACCCGGTCGGTCTGATCCGGCTGCGGCTGGCCAACGACGACGGCTACGCCGATCTGCGCGGCCCCAACACCTGCAAGCTGATCACCGACGCCGAGAAGGCCGCCGTCGCCGCCCGGCTCGGCCCCGACCCGCTGCGCGCCGACGCCGACCCGGAGGCCGCCTGGCGCCGGATATCGGGCAGTCGGACGACCGTCGCCGCGCTGCTGATGGACCAGAAGGTGCTGGCGGGCGTCGGCAACGTCTACCGCGCCGAGGTGTTGTTCCGGCACAACATCAACCCGCACCGGGCCGGCCGCGACCTCAGCCGCCGCGAGTGGGACGCGATCTGGGCCGACCTGGTCGCCCTGATGCACGAGGGCGTCGCCGCCGGCCGGATCGACACCGTCCGCCCCGAGCACACCCCCGAGGCGATGGGCCGCCCGCCCCGGGTGGACGACCACGGCGGCGAGGTCTACGTCTACCGCCGCGCCGCGATGCCCTGCCTGGTCTGCGGCGCGGACGTCCGGACCGAGGAGCACGCCGCCCGCAACCTGTTCTGGTGCCCGACCTGCCAGACGGCCTGACCAGCTGATCCGCCCGCCGGCCGGGTGCGGGGAGCAGGCGGATGGATCGGTGCGAAGTGCCGCTCACCGTGCCAGGCACCACGGTGGGCGGCCAGGTGGTGCAGGCCGACAGCATCGGGGGGCGCAGCGCCTTCACCAGCCCGAGCCGGTGCCGAGACCTCGTCAGGTCCGGCCGCCGCGCGGTCCCGCCGTCACCCGCGAGCCGGAACTCGCCGCGCTGACCGGGGCGTTGGGGCGGGGCGTTGGGCCGGGCCGAGGAGGGCGGCCTCGGCGGCACATCGTACTCATCCGGGCGGCTCCTGGTGCCGCTTCGCGCGGGACGGGCGGCCCCGACTGTCGGTCAGCCCGCGGCGGCGGTGGGCTCGTGGTGCTCGGCGGCGGCGCACTCGTCGAGGAGGGGGCGCATGCTGTCGTCCACGAGCCGGTAGCGCACCACGCGTCCGTCCTTCTCCCCGGTGACCACGCCCGCTGTGCGGAGCAGCCGCAGGGCCTGGGAGACGGCGGGGTCGCGCATGCCGGTGGCAACCGCCAGGTCGGTGACGGCGAGCGGCCCGGCCCGGTGGAGGGCGAGCAGCAGGGCGAGCCGTCCGGGGTCGGAGAGCAGGGAGAACCGCTCGGCCCAGGACCGGACGTGCGCGGTGTCGCCGATGGCGGCGATGGCCTCGCAGACCCGGTGCCCGTCGATGGTGCGGTGGCCCGCGCGGTCGGCCGGTACGAGATGCATGCGTACATTCTTGCAGGCAGGGGCCTGTGATCCTGAACACCTGCACAGGTGCGCAACCTTGCGAGGGTGGCGCCGGACCCCTACGGTGTTCCCCGCCGTGGTGCTCGGGAAGACCGGTGACGGACCCTCAGGGGTCCCAGTCCGGAGCGGCCCTCGCCACTGTGATCGGGGGAGAGTTGTCCGAACCCACATGCCACTGGGCGTCTCGTGCGCCTGGGAAGGCGGGTCCGGAAGCCCCGTAAGCCAGGAGACCGGCCACGGCATCTCACGAAGTCTTTCCACGAGGTGCTGGAGCGTGATCCGAAGATGACCCTGCCCGAAACCGCCACTCCTGCTGAGGCGGCCCCCTCCGTCCTGCCCACCTTCAGGTGGAAGCGCGAGGACACCATACGTACGGCCGGGCTGATGGGGGTGATCCTGGCCATGCACGTGGTGGCCTTCGGGACGCTCATCTTCCTGGTCGCGCCCCACAACTACGCGGTCGGTACCCAGGTCTTCGGGGTGGGCCTGGGTATCACCGCGTACACCCTCGGCATGCGGCACGCCTTCGATGCCGACCACATCGCGGTGATCGACAACACCACCCGCAAGCTGATGGCGGACGGCAAGCGGCCGGTCTCGGTCGGCTTCTGGTTCGCCCTCGGACACTCCTCGATGGTGGTTCTCATGGCCGCCCTGGTGGCGGGTGGCGCCCAGCTGGCGAACACGCTGATGGACGACGAGTCGACCACCCACAAGTGGCTCGGGATGGTCGGCACCACCACCTCCGGCGTCTTCCTCTACCTGATCGGCGCGCTCAACCTGGCGGCGCTGATCGGCATCATCAAGGTGTTCCGGGCGATGCGGGCCGGGCAGTACGACGAGGCGGAGCTGGAGCAGCACCTCGACTCGCGCGGCTTCATGGCCCGGGCGCTGAACCGGGCGACCCGCTCGATCACCCGGCCCGGGCAGATGTTCCCGGTGGGCATGGTGCTGGGCCTCGGCTTCGACACCGCGACCGAGGTCACCCTGATGGTGATGGCCGGCTCGGGTGCGGCGGCCGGGCTGCCCTGGTACGCGATCGTCTGCCTGCCGCTGCTGTTCGCGGCCGGGATGAGCCTGTTCGACACCCTGGACGGGACGTTCATGAACTTCGCGTACCAGTGGGCCTTCTCCAACCCGGTGCGCAAGGTGTACTACAACCTGACCATCACTGGGCTGTCGATCGCGGTGGCCTTCATCATCGGCACCATCGAGCTGGTCGGGGTGCTGCACGAGAAGCTCGACCTGACCGATCCGGTCACCGGGTTCATCGCGGACATCTCACTGGACAACGTCGGGTACGCGATCGCCGGGCTGTTCGTGGTGGTGTGGGCGATCGCGATCGCGTACTGGAAGCTGGCCGGCGTCGAGAAGCGCTGGACGCCCGCCGAGTAGCCCGTCGGGCACGCTGCCGCGAGCAGCAGCGTGCCCGCGACGGCGAGCCCGGCGCCGACCACCTGGACCGGGCGCAGCCGCTCCTTTACCGCAACGCGGGGGAGCGGGTGCTGCGGTTGACCATGGTGGTGTCGGTGCCGCCGCCGCGCTGAGGCCGCTTGTCGCAGGCCGAAACGGTGCCTCCCCGGGGTGGGGCGGCGCCGTTTCGGCCTGTCGTCAGTGCCGGTTGCCGTAGCGGCGGTGGAACCGTTCGACCCGGCCGGCGGTGTCGGGCACCCGCGACCGGCCGACCTTGTCGCGGAAGACGACCGGGCGGTAGTCGGGGTGGATTCCGGACTTCACGGGTGGGCTCCTTCGGGGGTGTTCGTCAGCGCTCTTCGCGGAAGTCGACGTGCCGGCCGGTGGCCGGGTCGTACTTGCGCAGGACCAGCCGGTCCGGGTCGTTCCGGCGGTTCTTGCGGGTCACGTACGTGTAGCCGGTGCCGGCGGTGGAGCGGAGCTTGATCACGGGGCGCAGTTCACTGCGGGTCACGGGGTGTCCTCCCGGGGGCCTGGGGTGCCGGGTTCGACGGGCTGGGCCGAACCTGTATCGAAATGGAAGTCGTTTTCACCCGGTTTAACGTGGGCTCCGTCCTGCCCATTCCCGGACGCCGGGGGAGCGTCCATGTCCGCCCGCCGCGCGGCCGCCGCCCTCGACCGGCGCCCTGAGGGGCGAAAATCGGCCGGCCCCGCTCCCGGGAGTCCCCCGGTTCGTTCGCCACCGGCTCGCCGGGTCTCGGGGGGTGGGCCCGTGCCCCCTCGGCGGCGCTCGGCGGGCGGTTTGGGGTGGGGGTTCGTAGGCTCGACGCATGGTGGATGCGTACGCGGGTCGGCGGGAGCGGGTGAGGGAGCACTGCAGTGCGGCCGGGGCCGATGCGGCGATGGTCACCCGGGCGGCGAACGTGCGGTATCTGACGGGCTGCGCGCCCTGTGGGGCGACCTTGCTGCTGACCCGGGAACGGGCGCTGCTCGCGTTGCCGGACGACCTGCCGCCGGACGACACGGGGGAGCACCTGATCGTCGCGGACGTCACCCAGGTGCCGGTGTCGGCCGGGGCGGACACCGCGCTGGCCGCCGCGGCCGCCGCCGCGCGGCTGGGGGTGCGGGACCTGGCGGTGGAGGAGCACGACCTGTCCGTCACCCGGCACCGGGCGGTGGGGGGCCTGGTGGAGGGCGCCCGGCTGGCGGACCTCGGCCAGGTGGTGGAGCGGCTGCGGGTGGTCAAGGACGAGCATGAGATCGCCGACCTGCGGATCGCCGCCGAGATCGCCGACCAGGCGCTCGGCGAGCTGCTGGAGTCGATCCTGGTCGGCCGTACCGAGCGGCACCTCGCGATGGAGCTTGAGCGCCGGATGATCGACCACGGGGCCGACCGGGCCGCCTTCCCGGTCTCGGTCGGCACCGGCAACCACTCCGGCCAGCCCGCCCACCAGCCCACCGACCGCCGGGTGGAGGAGGGCGACTTCCTCACCGTGGTGATGGGCGCCCAGTACCGCGGCTACGGCATCTCGACCGCCCGGACCTTCGTGATCGGCGCCGCCCCCGAGCCCTGGCAGGTGGAGCTGCACCGGCTGGTGTTCCGCGCTCAGCGGGCCGGCCGGGAGGCGCTCGGGCCGGGTGTGGAGCAGTGCGTACCCGACCGGGCCGCCCGGCAGGTCCTGGAGGCGGCGGGCCACGCCGAGACCTCGCCGCACCCGGTGGGGCACGGCATCGGGCTGGAGATCCGGGAGGCGCCGCGCCTCGGTCCGTCGGACATGGGTAAACTGGACAGCCGCGTGCCGGTCACCGTCGGCCCAGGGGTGCACCTCCCGGGCAAGGGCGGGGTCCGGATCGAGGACACGCTCGTCGTGCGCCCCCTCGAGGAGGGCGGGCCCGAGCTGCTCACCATCACCACCAAGGAGCTCCTCGCCCTGTGACGGCGGCCCCCGAGGCCGTCGGCGGCAGGACGCAAACCCTTGGTTCCTTGACAGCTATATCCAGGAGTAAGTGCGCCCGTGGCTTCCACGAACGATCTCAAGAACGGCATGGTCCTCAAGCTGGAGGGCGGCAAGCTCTGGTCCGTCGTCGAGTTCCAGCACGTCAAGCCCGGCAAGGGCCCGGCCTTCGTGCGTACCAAGCTCAAGGAGGTCCTGACCGGCAAGGTCGTCGACAAGACCTTCAACGCGGGCACCAAGGTCGAGACGGCCAACGTGGACAAGCGCGGCATGCAGTTCTCGTACAAGGACGGCGAGAACTTCGTGTTCATGGACATGGACACCTACGACCAGCTGACCGTCGAGCCGGCCGTCGTCGGCGACGCCGCCAAGTACCTGCTGGAGGGCTTCGAGGCCCTGGTCGCCACCAACGAGGGCGCGGTCCTGTACATCGAGCTCCCGGCCGCCGTCGAGCTGGTCATCGCCGAGACCGAGCCGGGCGTCCAGGGCGACCGCTCCACCGGTGGCACCAAGCCGGCCACCCTGGAGACCGGTGCCGAGATCCAGGTGCCGCTCTTCATCACCACCGGTGAGAAGGTCAAGGTCGACACCCGCGACGGCAGCTACCTCGGCCGGGTGAAGTAAGTCCGTGTCGGCCGCACGTAGCAAGGCCCGTACCCGGGCCTTCCAGATCCTCTTCGAGGCCGACCACCGCGGGGTCGACCCGCAGCAGGTCCTCGCCGACTGGGTGGCCCGCGCCCGCGAGCCGAAGCCCGACGAGGGCACCCCGCAGGTGGGCGAGTACACCATGGAGCTCATCGAGGGGTACGTCCAGCACGCTCGTCGCATCGACGAGCTCATCGAGCAGTACGCGGTGGGCTGGACCCTCGACCGCATGCCGATCGTGGACCGCAACGTCCTGCGGCTCGGCGCGTACGAGCTGATCTGGGAGGACGGCGTCCCGGACGCGGTCGTCCTGGACGAGGCCGTCGAGATCGCCAAGGAGTTCTCCACGGACGACTCCCCGGCCTTCGTGAACGGTCTGCTCGCCCGCTTCCTGGAACTGAAGCCGAGCATCCGCCGGTAATCGGTGATGCCCCGCAGACGGCCGCCGGACCCGAGATCTCGGGTCCGGCGGGCGGGGGGGGCACCGGGGCCGCGCCCGGGGGGCCCCGCCGGCGGGAAGTGGTGGGCGACAAGCCCCGAAAGTGTAGGGGCG